>JBATOB010000129.1:0-8747 GCA_049290655.1 Chromatiaceae bacterium
CCGCCACTCGGACCCTCCAGGACCTGGCGGACCCCGCCCTGGGTAAGATCGCCATCGCC
This sequence comes from Chromatiaceae bacterium, assembly GCA_049290655.1. Lineage (GTDB taxonomy): Bacteria > Pseudomonadota > Gammaproteobacteria > Chromatiales > Chromatiaceae > M0108. The sequence goes on from JBATOB010000129.1 coordinate 60, forward strand.
AATCCCCGCCATGCCCCCTACGGCAAGCGGGCGGAAGAGGCCCTGCGCGCCGCCGGCGTCTGGGAGGCGGTACAAGAGCGGCTGGTGCTGGGGGAGAACATTGCCCAGACGGCGCAGTTTGTGGCCTCGGGAAATGCCGCGGTGGGCATCATCGCCCTCTCCCTGGCCCTCAATCCGGTCATGGCCGCGGCGGGGAGCCATGCCCCCATCGACCCCAGCCTGCACGCCCCCCTGGAGCAGGGTTTCATCATCACCCGGCAAGGGGCGGACAAACCCCTGGCCCAGGGCTTCGCGGACTTCATGTCCAGCCCCCAGGCCCGCGCCATCCTGAGCCGTTATGGTTTCGACCTGCCGGCTGAGTCGGATGGCGGCTAGGGCGGGACGGATGGCAGCCGATCATGTTTGATGCCAGCCAGGCCCTGACCGACGCCGATTGGTCCGCGGTCTGGCTGACGTTCAAGCTGGCGAGCCTCACCACGCTAATCCTCTTGCTGGTGGGTACCCCCATTGCCTGGTGGCTGGCGCGGAGTCGCTCCCCCTGGCGGGGCGTGGTCGGTGCCCTGGTGGCCTTGCCCCTGGTGCTGCCACCCACGGTCATCGGCTTTTACCTGCTCATCGCCATGGGTCCCCATGGCGCCATTGGCCAGTTCACTCAGTGGCTTGGCCTCGGCCTCCTGCCCTTCACCTTCGCCGGCCTGGTGGTCGGGTCCGTCTTCTATTCCTTGCCCTTCGTGGTGCAGCCCCTGCGGGATGCCTTCGAGGCCATCGGCGAGCGGCCCCTGGAGGTGGCGGCCACCCTGCGGGCGAGTCCCTGGGATAGCTTTCTGACGGTAGCCCTACCCCTGGCCAGGCCCGGCTTCGTCACCGCCAGCATCCTGGGCTTTGCCCACACCGTGGGCGAGTTTGGGGTGGTGCTCATGATCGGCGGCAATATTCCCGGCAAAACCCGGGTCGTCTCGGTGGCCATCTACGACCATGTGGAGGCCCTGGAATACGCCCAGGCCCATGTCCTGGCCCTGGGGATGTTGGCCTTCAGCTTCCTGGTGCTCCTGGGCCTTTATTCACGCAAGCCGCGGATGTGGAAGTGATGCCAACCCAGTGGTATGAGGCGCATCCGGCGGAGGCGGGCGGGGCAATCCAGGTCGCTTGCCGGATGCAATGGCCGGGTTTCACGCTGGCGGTCGATGAGTGTCTGCCGGGCCGGGGGGTAACGGCCCTCTTCGGTCCCTCGGGCTCCGGCAAGACCAGCCTTTTGCGTTACATCGCCGGCCTGGAAAAGGCCAGTCAGGGCCGACTGACCTTCAAGGGCGAGGTCTGGCAGGATAGCGGCCGGGGCCTCTTCCGGCCCACCTTCCAGCGGCCACTGGGCTATGTCTTTCAGGAGCCGAGCCTTTTCCCGCATCTCTCGGTGCGGGGCAACCTGGACTACGGCCGCAAACGCGCCGGAGGCGAGTGGCGGGTAGCTTTGGAGCCGGTGGTGGCGCTGCTCGGCATCGGCCCCTTATTGGAGCGCGATCCCGGTGGCCTCTCCGGTGGCGAGCGCCAGCGGGTGGCTATCGCCCGCGCCCTCGCCACCAGCCCGCGCCTGCTGCTGATGGACGAGCCCCTGGCGGCTCTCGACCTCAAGCTCAAGGCCGAAATCCTGCCCTATCTGGAGAGGCTCCATGACGAACTGGAGATCCCGGTCCTGTACGTCAGCCACTCCCCCGAGGAGGTGGCGCGGCTGGCGGATCACATCCTGGTCCTGGAGGCTGGCCAGGTGCGGGCGGCGGGGCCGGCCCGGGACATCCTGTCGCGGCTCGATTTGCCCCTGGCCCGGGACAACGAGGCCAGCAGTTTCCTGGACGGCCTGGTGCTGGCCCATGACGAGTCATACGGCCTGACGCGCATCCAGGTCCCGGACGCTTGCCTCTGGGTCCCGAGCCCACCCCGGCCCCTGGGCGCCCGCGTCCGGGTCCGCATCCAGGCCCGCGACGTCAGCATCGCCCTCGGCAAACCCGGTGCCTCCAGTATCCTCAACATCCTGCCCGCCCGCATCCTCGAAATCGGTGCGGGGGAGGGGCCCCGGCTCCTGGTCAAACTCGGCCTGGGGCCCGCCGCTGGCGCTGGCTCCGAGTCATGCATCCTGGCTCGCATCACCCGCCAGTCCCGTGACCTGCTCGGCTTGGCGCTTGGCCAGGAGGTTTATGCCCAGGTCAAGGCGGTGGCCCTGATGGAGTAAATTCCCCCCGTCTTTGGTATTTCCCCGAGGTGTTCCGCATGAAGATCGCCCCGATGGCGCTTGGTGGCCCGGGACCTGACCCTCGCCGCCTCGGCGATTTATGCCTTTTATAGTCCTTTTATTTCAATATGTAAGGTTAAAACCCCCGCCTTTCAGGCGGGCCGATTTCATCTGCAGCCCTCCTGCGGGTAGTTTAAGGACCACGCGTTGTGCGGTGAGGGTTCGTCAGGATGGATGACCGCTATGGCAGTCATACGGTCTACCAGATCGAGTATCACGTTGTCTGGGTGACGAAATAGCGGTACCAGGTGCGGCACGGGGATGTGGGCCAGCGGGTCAGAGAGTGAGTGCGACCGACCTGCGAGGCGTTCGAGATCCGGCTCCTCACGGGGGTCGTCAGCAAAGACCCTGTCCCCCTCCTGGTCTCGGCGTCCCCCGAGCTGGCGCCCAGCGAAATCATGCGTCGCAATCAACGGGCGCACCTCCAGCCCGCTTTTTGAGGAATTCCCGACCTTGAAGAAGCGCTACTGGGGACAGCACTTTTGGGCACGCGGTTACTGTTGTGCGACGGTTGGCGAGATCCGCGAGGAGCTGATCAAGGAGTACCTGGAACATCACGTTGAGCCAGATCCCGCGAAAGATTTTCAGGTTGAACCTGAGACGCGTCGTTCAGTCGACGCGGATCCGGACTTTCAGTCCGTTACTTTAACCCACCGGCTTTCAGCCGGTGGTTGTTAAGTGTTGAGCTACTGCCACCCACACTTGGCTCTCGCTGTCAAAAATCCCGACAACGACTGAGCCAGGGCACTTTCGCGCCATATTATAAGCTCCCGAAAAATCCATAAACAGCATTGCAAGTTCCGGTGTCTTAGCCCAGATTTTCTGGGTCACACCAGGGTTTTCATCGAATTTGGATAAAAACTCATCCGAAGCCTCCAGATGGATGCCGTAGCCAAGAAACTCGGCTTCGGCGGGAATATTGAGTTGGTTCTTGAGATCATCAAGCGTTCGCTCGACCAGTCCAAGTTTTTGAGCAAGGCGCTGATCGCGCGTGCCACGTTGTTTTGCCTGCCCCATACAAAAAATCGCCTTTCTCTGTCTCAAATGGTTTTCGGAATCATATTCCAGCGCTGAGATTTCATTTCGCCTAACGTTTGACATGAGCGGCAGCCAACGGTTTACCGTTGACTGTCCGCTCGATGGAAGGGTTAGGCATTGCTCGGAAAATTGCCCCCTACATGTTTAGGAAGTAGATATCCGGCTTGTCGATCACCCCAACTTCTTGCATCTTCTCGCGTAAGTCTGCGGACGCGACAAACGCCTTCGCTCGATTGAGATCTTGCGCTTCGAAAAGGATGACGACTTCGTTGGCACCGTCTGCGCCGCGAAGTAGGTATTTCTCCGCGAGACCTGCTTCAATGCGCTTTGGTTGGTGAGCGTCGTACCCGGTCTTCCAAGTCTCGAAGTCTCTGACTTTGTGCCTGATCAGTATGAATGCCATGACTTGTTCCTTTTGTGGTGGGTGTCAGCAGAATTGGGCCGTCTAGGCATCGCTGACAAATGCCTAACCATTGATTATCAGGGCAACTCGTCCCGATAGTCCGATATTACCCCCCCTTTCGGGCAGATTCGCCCTGATAGCATCAATATGCACCAATATGCGGGCAAATTTGCCTTGATACCTTGATATTCCCCGAGTTTTCAGGCAAATCACATAAAAAGCAAGGTGTTTATAGAACTATAGGTGCCGGAGGGGGCAGGTGTCAAGCGTACAATCTGGAGCGGGAACAAGGTTGTTGGAGGAGGCCAGGGAGGTTCTGCGGCGAAACTACTATTCCATCCACAACGAGCGCATTTACTGTGAATAGGTCAGGCGGTTTGTGCGGTTTCACGGGATGACGAGCAAGGCGGATCTGGCGGGTGGAGGGGGAAAGATCCAGGCGTTTCTGACCCATCTTGCGGTACAGGGGAATGTCCCACCATCCACTCAGAACCAGGCGATGCATGCGTTGGTATTTTTGTACCGAAAGGTGCTGAAGGTGGAGTTGGAGGGGCGTATCGACGCGGCCCGATCAGTGAAGGAAGCGCGGGTGCCGGTGGTGTTGGCTCGGGGGGAGGTGCAACGCATTCTGCCCTTGATCGAGGGGACGGCCGGCCTGGTTACGCGATTGCTGTACGGGAGCGGATTGCGGGTTACGGAGTGTGTTCGGTTGCGGGTGCAAGACGTGGATTTTGCGTACCGGCAGATTACGGTACGATCCGGAAAAGGGAACAAGGATCGGGTGCGCGGAGTACGCCGCGACCTTTGGGCGGACGCCCGGGGAGGGCGTGGAGCCGGCGGGGTAGGGCGGCGGGACACCCCCTCCAGGGGTGGCGGCTCCGGCAACCCTTGGCACCAAAGGCTATGGCGCGCTAGTCCCCCTGGTTGGGAGAGGTCAATCCGCGGGTAGCTTGATGCGGTGCAGGCGCGGCCCGCCGTCATCAATGTTGTCGTACATCACCAGGAGGGTGACGGCGTCCTTCGTCTGTTCAAGGACCGCGATGGCCTCCGCCTTGGGGATCTCGCGGCCGCCCCGGTCCTTTTTCTCGCCCGTGGCATCGGTCTGAAGTTCCACCAGCGGGCGGGATTTGCCGTTCGCGGGCGTCAGGAGATGGAGGACGTAGGCGCCAGCGGCGGAATCGGCGGGCCCCGATAACACCAGCAGGCGGCCGTCATCCAGGGCCGCAAGGTCGCGGATGCCGGTGTTGGGTCCCAGCGCGAGCGTCAGCACCTCGGACTTGGCCGTGGCGGACTTGTCCCCGGGCTTGAAAAGTTCAGTGACCTCGACGCTCAGGATTTTCGCGGTGTTGGCGTTGGAGGAGGGCGTTCGAAAGCCCAGATACAGGCGGTTGCCGACCAGGGCCATCCCTTCAATCCCCGCCCCCTCGTCACCCGCCTTGCCGAAGGCATCGGATAAGGTGCTGTTTCTGAAAATGTCGGCGAGACGCCAACTACGTTCCACGTCTTTTGCTTCAAGGGGTTTCGCCGTGGCCAGGGCCCGGGCCAGGATGAAGGAGGATGGTCGGAATTTACCCTTGGCCCGGGAGCAGGCATGGGAGCCGGTGATGTAGATCCGGTCGCCCGCGATGGCGATGGCCTCACCGTCGAACTCCCCAAAGTCATCCTCCTGGTCACAGAGGCCCCGCGGCCTAGTCCCGACGATATCATCCTTTGGTTTCTTAGCTGGCGTCAGCAGTTGCAGGCGCTGGCCAGTGGGCGCCAGCGTCTTGCCGTCGAGGCTGGCCCATTCCGCGAAACGCTCCTCATCGTTCACGGCCAGGCAGGAGCGCACGCCCTTGACGGGCGGCAGGCAGGCCAGGCCACTCATCCCGCGGGGCGTGGTGTCCTTGGTTTCGAGCGTGGCAAAGGGCGGAGCCACGGGGATGGGTTCGCCCCTGGAGACCGGCAAGGCTTGGGTCCAAGCCAAGGCTGGCCAGGCCGCGAGCCAGGCCCCGGCCAGCCAGCATGACCTGGCGGGTCTTGAATGGGCGGATTTAAGGTTAGGGGTGCGCGGCATGGTGGATTACCTTCCTGGTCGTTGGCAGGGATTGGGGCGCGCGGCGCGAGCCCCAATCAGTGGCTTTTCTTCCGTCTCGGGGGCTGTGTTAGCCGAGTCCCAGAATGTGGTAGCCCGTATCCACGTAGATGATCTCGCCGGTGATACCGGAGGCCAGGTCGGAGCAGAGGAAGGCGGCGGCGTTGCCGACCTCTTCGATGGTGACGTTGCGGCGCAGGGGGGTCTTTTCCTCCACCTGCTTGAGCATGGAGCGGAAGTCGGAGATGCCGGAGGCGGCGAGGGTGCGGATGGGGCCGGCGGAGATGGCGTTGACGCGGGTGCCCTTGGGGCCCAGGGAGGCAGCCAGGTAGCGGACATTGGCCTCCAGGCTCGCCTTGGCCAGGCCCATGACGTTATAGTTGGGTACCGCTCTTTCCGCGCCCAGATAGCTCAGGGTGAGGAGGGCGCCATTGCGGCCCGCCATCATGTCGCGGCCGGCCTTGGCCAGGGCGGCGAAGCTGTAGGAGCTGATGTCGTGGGCGACGGCGAAGCCCTCGCGGGTGACGGCATCGACATAGTCGCCCTCCAGTTGGTCGCGGGGGGCGAAGCCGATGGAGTGGACGATGCCGTCGAGGCCGTCCCAATGCTGGGCCAGGGCCTTAAAGCAGTCGCCGATCTGGGCGTCGCTGGAGACATCCAGGGGCAGCACCAGCTCCGATCCGCACTGGGCGGCCATTTCCTCGGCCCGGCCCCGCAGCTTGTCACCCTGGTAACTGAAGGCGAGGGTGGCGCCCTGCCCATGCATGGCCTGGGCGATGCCCCAGGCGATGGAGCGGGTGCTGGCGACGCCGGTAATCAAAATCTTTTTGTCTTTCAGGAACCCCATGACGTTCAAACCTCTCGTGGTGGTGAAAAATCCAGGGCCTGGCCCAAGGACGTGGCGGCCGGGCATGGGCGGCGCGGACGCCTTAGGCCGGCAACATTACCGAAACTGAGCGACGGGCGGAAGGGCGGGCGATGCAAAAAGGCCTGATGGCGGGGTTGCCGGGCGCCCTGCTGGTCCTGATCTTGCTGGCTGGCTGTGGCGAGGGCGCCTGGAATAACCCCTGGCCGGCGCGGGAGGCGGGGGCCAATGTCCTCTATTCCTCTTTCGAGGAGCGGCCCAAGCACCTGGACCCGGCGCGTTCCTATAGCTCCAATGAGTATGCCTTCCTGGCCCAGATTTACGAGCCGCCCCTCCAGTATCATTTTCTGCTGCGGCCTTACCAGCTCATCCCGCTGACGGCGGAGAGCCTGCCGGAGCCGGCCTATTTCGACGCCGAGGGCCGGGCGCTGCCCCAGGATGCCCCGGCGGTGGCGATCGCCCGGTCCGAGTACCTGATCCGCATCCGTCCCGGCAGCCACTATCAGCCCCATCCGGCCTTTGCCAAGAACGCCGCCGGCGGCTACCGCTACCACCACCTGATCCCCGCCGACCTTGAGGATGTCAACCGCCTGGCGGACTTCCCGGAGACCGGCACCCGCGAGCTGACAGCGGCGGATTATGTCCATCAGATCAAGCGGCTGGCGGTCCCCTGGCGACATTCGCCCATTGCGGGGGTCCTGGGGGAACATATCCAGGACTTTAGCGAGCTGACGGCCCGCATCGAGGCCCTGGCCCCCGCAAATGGGGAGGATGGCGAGCGCCCCTACCTGGATCTGGACGCCATTCCCTTCGCCGGGGCCGAGGTGGTGGATCGCTATAGCTATCGCATCCGCGTCAAGGGCAAGTATCCCCAGTTCGCCTACTGGCTGGCCATGCCTTTCTTCGCCCCCATGCCCTGGGAGGCGGAGCATTTTTATGATCAGCCGGGCATGAAGGCGCGCAACCTGACCCTGGACTGGTATCCGGTGGGCACCGGGCCCTTCTATCTCAGTGAGAACAATCCCAACCTGCGCATGGAGTTGACGCGCAATCCTCATTTTCATGGCGAGACCTATCCCAGCGAGGGCATGCCCGAGGATGCCGCCGCGGGCCTGTTGGCGGATGCCGGCCAGCCCCTGCCCTTTATCGACCGCGCCGTCTATGCCCTGGAGAAGGAGGGCATCCCCTACTGGAACAAATTCCTGCAGGGCTGGTACGACAGCTCGGGCATCTCCTCCGACGCCTTCGACCAGGCCATTCGTTTCGACAACCAGGGCGGCGCTGGCCTGACGGAGGCCATGACGGTCAAGGGGATTGGCCTCCTGACCTCGGTGGAGACCTCTATTGCCTACATGGGCTTCAACATGCGCGACCCGGTGGTCGGCGGGGATACGGATTCTGCCCGCCTGCTGCGCCAGGCCATCGCCATCGCCGTGGATTACGAGGAGTACATCGCCATCTTCGCCAATGGTCGCGGCCTGACCGCCCAGGGGCCCCTGCCGCCGGGTATCTTTGGCTACCGGGAGGGGGAGGCCGGGCTCAATCCCACTGTCTATCGCTGGCAACAGGGCCAGGCGGTGCGGCGCACCCTCGCGGAGGCGCGAGAGTTGCTGGCCCAGGCCGGCTATGCCGAGGGGCGGGACCCGGCCACCGGCCAGGCGCTGAGCCTGAATTTCGAGGCCGTGGCGAGCGGTCCCGACGACAAGGCCCGGCTCAACTGGCTGCGCAAGCAGTTCGCCAAGCTGGGCATCGAGCTCGTGGTGCGCGCCACCGACTACAATCGCTTCCAGGAGAAGATGCGCCAGGGCACGGGCCAGATCTACACTTGGGGCTGGAACGCCGATTATCCGGACCCGGAGAACTTCCTTTTCCTGCTCTATGGCCCCAACAGCAAGATGGCCGGGGAGGGGGAGAATGCCTCCAACTACGCCAATCCCGAATTCGACGCCCGCTTTGAGCGCATGAAGAATATGGATGACGGCCCCGAGCGTCAGGCGCTGATCGACGAGATGATCGCCATCGCCCGC
>JBATOB010000130.1:0-2173 GCA_049290655.1 Chromatiaceae bacterium
TAGTTGATGAAATAGGTGCCGGGTGGTGGCAGGGCGCCGACCATGAAATCCTCGGCGCCGTTGGGATAATGGCCGCCGCCCCCTTCGGTGGCCGCCGCCGGCGTCGCCAGGGCGAGCGCGGTGGCCAGGCAGGCGGCGCCAGGCGAGCGGGCGATCGAACGGATCCTGGGGTCCTGCCCCGGCCGCGTGGTGGATTGGGATGCAAGCATGTCGTTCGAACCTCGTGGATGATTGTCGTGTGAGCGCCCGTTCCATACCCGTGGGCAAGGGCGCACGCGAGTATCGCGATTTCCCCGCGCCAGTGCATTGCCCCAGCACAACAAAGTTGGCAGAATCCCCCCATATGTCCCTGCTACCTCGAACCGAGGCGAGGAGATCCATGCGCCTACCAATGGCCGCCTTAATGTTTTCCCTGCTGCCGCTTGCGGCCTTCCCGGCCCTGGCCGGGGAGCAACTGCTCGCCGGCGCCATCGAGGCGGTGGCGGAGCTGCCCATCAATCCCGGCAATCTCGCGGTCACCGGGTCGGGGCGCGTCTTCGCCACGGTTCACCAGTTCCGCCGCGCCGCAGCCCAGCTCATCGAGGTCACCGGGCCCAACAGCTACCGGCCCTGGCCGAACCAGGCCTGGAACGGGGCCTTTGGCTCGGGTCCAGAGGTGCTGAACAGCGCCCTGGGCATCCGCATCGATGGCCAGGACCGCCTGTGGGTGCTCGACAATGGCCTGGGAGACCCCTCCCACCAGCCCAACCAACAGCCCAAGCTCCTGGCATTCTCCCTCGCCGACGGCCAGCCGGTCTTTCGCTATGACTTTCCGTCCGAGACCGCGCCCACCGGCAGTTTTCTCAATGACCTGGCGGTGGATGAGGGGCGCGGCTTTGTTTACATCGCCGACCCCGGCATCGGCCGCGAGCCCGCGCTGGTGACCCTGGACCTCAACCATCGCGTCTCCCGGCGCTTTACCGCCTCGCCCGCCCTGCAAGCGGAGGATCTGGACCTGGTAATCGAGGGCCGGGTCATCGGCCTGCAAGGGGCGGACGGCAAGCTCAAGCCGATCCGCATCGCGGTCAACCCCATCACCCTCTCCGCGGACGGTGAGACCCTCTACTTCGGGGCCATGAACGGCAAGACCTGGTACCAGGTGCCGGCGCGGTTGCTGCGCGAGGGCGCGGATGACGCGACCCTCGCCGCCGCCATCGCCAAGGCCGGACCCAAACCCCTCTCGGACGGGGCCGCCACCGATGCCGCCGGCCATCACTACTTCACCGACCTGAGCCAAAACGCCATCAGCATCCTGAGCCCGGACGGCAAGCTGGAGACCCTGGTCGCGGATGATCGGCTCCTCTGGCCCGATGCCCTGGATTTCGGCGAGCCTGACTGGCTCTATATCGCCATCAACCAACTCCATCGCGCGCCACTCCTGAACGGCGGAGTGGACGGCGCCGAGCTCCCCTTCCGCATCATGCGCGTTTACGCCGGGAGCGAGGGTAGCGATTAGTCCGCCCTGCCAGCAGCCCACGTCGTGCCCAGGAAACACGGTCATCCAACCCCCAGACCCAACTTCGCAAAGATCTTGTCGATGTACCTGTCCGCATCTGGTGGAGGCTACACCATTTCCCGAGATCGGTGACAAACTGGAACTCCCTGTCATTGAGGACCATGGGCAGGACGGTGATCTTGCCGCCGCGGCCAGGGCCCCGAAGCGGGTTTTTTGCGCCCACGGCTAGGCTATCCCCGGCGTGGCTGGCGCGGCCTGTTATAGTATCGCCCCAACGAATCGCACCAGACCACCATGCCCACTGATCCTCTGTCCCACCTGCTCGAGACGCTCGACTTCGCCTGGCGGCGAGCGTCGGCGTGCCCCGCGACCCTTGCCAACATCCAGTGGCGGGCGGACGCCTGCGACCCGGGCTCCATCCTTTTCTTCCAGCGCTTCGAGGATGGCAAGAGCGACCGGGACATCTATCGGCGCTATCTGGCGGCCAGCTCCTTCGCGGTCCTGGTTACCAACCAGATGTTCGACTGCTTCGATGCCATGCCGGGCAAGGGGATCTACGTCACTCGGCCCGAGGACTGGGCAGAGACGGTGCGGCGCTTCTGCGACCTCATCTATCCGCTGGAGCCGGGCTCCCCGCGCTTCCTGGGCGTCACCGGGACCAACGGCAAGACCACCACC
>JBATOB010000131.1:0-1915 GCA_049290655.1 Chromatiaceae bacterium
GGACACAGCGATCTGAAAACGACCATGATCTATACCCATACGGTGCGGAGCGCTACGCTCAAGGAGGCGAAGAGTCCATTGGATTTTTGAGCGCGAAGACGCACTAGGAAGCTGTTTGGAAACCCCCGGTTCAAGCCAGTCGGTTGGCCATCCGGGTGATCATCGCCAGATCAATCCAGCTGTCGCTAGTTGGCATCCAGCGTTCGTAATCCTTGCCGAGACAGCGTGAAAGGTTGAGCCAGGCCAAGGTTCGCTCGACCCCCGCCCGGCGGGCCTCTGGATATCGCCTAAATCCACAGCCTGCTGGCGGAACTCAAAAGGATACGGCCAAGCCGGGCGCTAGACGGGCACAAACCCAGGGTTTTGCCCCATGGCTGGAGCCCCGGCCCGCCCTTCAGGGTTGCAGCAGGCCCCGAATCGCGGCCACCACCTCCGGGCCGTCGAATTCCTGTTCGCCGGCGAGGCTGAAGGCCAGCCGCCCCTGGGGATCGATGAGGAAACTGGTCGGCAGGCCCTTGATCGGCCAGGTCATGGTCGCCTTCGAGTTGGAGTCGAGCAGGACCGGGAAGCCCGGCGACCCCGCAAAGGCCAGGGCCGTTTCCCGGTCCTCGTCCACGTTGACGGCCAGGACCTCGAACTCCTCGGGCTTGAAGAGGTTGCGCACCCGACCCAGGGAGGGGAATTCCTTGCGGCAGGGTGGACACCAGGTAGCCCAGAAATTGACCAGCACCACGCGCCCCCGGTATTGGGCGAGATCGATGGTATTGCCCTGCAGGTCTTGCAGCCGCAAGGCTGGCGCGGGCGCGGGCGTCTCCAGAGGCGTCAGGCCCTTGGCCAGCGCCCAGGCGGACGGGGAGAGGGCCGCCAGGGCCAGGCCCGTGGCGGTGACCAGGAAGCACCGGCGATTCATGGGGGAGGCGGTCAAGGGTCGGGACGGGATGGGCATGAGGGGTATGGCTCCAGGATAAAGATGGTCACCCCAGGGCTGGGGTTAGCGGCTCAGGGCCAGCACGAGTTGCAGCAGACCCCAGGCCATGACCCCGGCGACCAGGTCATCGAAGAGGATGCCGAGGCCGCCCTTGATCCGCCGGTCCAGGGCCCCGATCGGCCACGGCTTGAGGATGTCGAACAGGCGAAAGAGAATAAAACCCAGGAGAATCCAGATCCACCCCGGGGGGGCCAGGGCCATGGTGACCAGAAAGCCGAGGATTTCGTCCCATACGATGGCGCCGGGATCGCTGGCGCCGAGTTCGCGGGCGGTCTTGTCGCAGGCCCAGAGGCCCACCAGGAACATGACCGCCAGCACCAGCAGGTAACCGAGGGGCGACAGGGCTTGGAGGACCAGATAAAGGGGAATGGCGGCGAGGGTGCCGACCGTGCCGGGGGCCAGGGGCGAGAGGCCCGCGCCCAGGCCGAAGGCGATCCAGTGGTGAGGTCGGCGCCAGTCCCAACGGGGTTTGATGGGTGTGGGATCGGTCATGACCCTAGCCCGGGTCCGGGAAGTGGTTGAAGCCCGTCCGTCGGGGAGTCCAGGTGGAGCCATCCGGGCAGCGGCAGATCAGACCCGTCCCGGCCTCCCCCTCGGTCCCGGCCAGGATGCGGCCGATGGGGGTCAGGGGGCAGTCCAGTCGCTGGGACAGGGCGGCGAGGCTGGCCAACTGGTCCGGGGGCAGGGTGAAGCAGAGTTCGTAGTCGTCGCCCGAGGCCAGGGGCAGGGCCCAGTCCGGGGTCCCGGCGAGATGGGCCCGCAGGGGTGGTGACAGGGGCAGGTCGGCCAGGCGAATCTCGGCGCCGAGCGGTTGGGGCCATGGGGCACCCTCCCGGGTGGCGCTCTCCTCCAGGATATGCCCCAGGTCCGCCAGCAGGCCGTCGGAGACGTCGATCATGGCCGTCGCCCGGCCGCGCAGGGCGAGAC
>JBATOB010000132.1:0-4679 GCA_049290655.1 Chromatiaceae bacterium
GCCCCAGCGCCTGCGCTGGTACCTGGAATGGGAGCCAAAGGTGGTCACTGCCGTACGGCATCTCTTCCTGCGGGTGGTCGAGGCCCATCTGCGCGAGCGCAGTCCAGGGGCCTCGGGGCGGTGAGCTTCGTCCACCGCTTCGGTGCGTCACTCAATCGCTACCTTCATTACTACGGCGGCATCCCCGACGGCGTGTTCGAGCCGCTCGAAGCCGGTGGGGTCCACTGCCGACAGGCCCTGGCACTGGCGCCAGAAGGGGTTGCCGTGATCGAAGCGCAGGTACGCCGCCGCGTGCGGCGCTGGTTCTCCCGCCGCGGGCTGCTCGATCCCCATGACGCCCGCGACCTGCTCGCCTGGGCCAGCAGCGGCTTCTCGCGCGACGCCGCGGTGGGCATCGCCGGACACGACCGGGCCGGACTGGAATGGCTGCTACGCTACTGAGGGATGTCCCCCCTTAGGTCGCGCAATCGCCTCAAGCCGGAGGTTTCAGGTGCGGTGAGGCCCTTTCCCGGTCACCGGTCTGGCCGTCCCACGGCGTCCCCCGCCCTCGGGGCCGGGCACCGGCCCGGTGGGTTGCCAGGCTGGCACCAGGTGGCGCTGGCCGTTGCCGATCAGATCGGCGCGGCCCATCCGCTTCAGCGCCTCGCGCAGCAGGGGCCAGTTCTCCGGGTCGTGATAGCGTAGGAAGGCCTTATGCAGCCGGCGCTGGCGCCCGCCGCGCGCCAGGACCACCGGTTCTGCGCCCCGCGTTACCCGCTTCAGGGGGTTGATGCCGGTGTGGTACATGGTGGAGGCGAGGGCCATGGGCGTGGGCAGGAAGGCCTGGACCTGATCGGGGCGGAAGCCGTTGCCCTTGAGCCAGAGGGCGAGGTTGAGCATGTCCTCGTCCCGGGTGCCCGGGTGGGCGGCGATGAAGTAGGGGATCAGGTACTGCTCCTTGCCCGCCTCCCGAGAATACTTATCGAACAGGGTCTTGAAGCGGTCATAGGCGCCGATGCCGGGCTTCATCATCAGCGCCAGGGGCCCCGGCTCCGTATGCTCGGGGGCGATCTTGAGATAGCCGCCGACATGGTGGGTCGCCAGCTCGCGGATGTAGGCCGGGGAGCGCACCGCCAGGTCGTAGCGCAGGCCGGAGGCGATGAGAACGCGCTTGATGCCGGGCAGGGCGCGGGCCTTGCGGTAGAGCCGGATGAGGGGGTCGTGGTCCGTGCCCAGGTTCTTGCAGATGCCCGGGAAGACGCAGGAGAGGCGCCGGCAGGCGGACTCGATGGCCGGGTCGCGGCAGCCCAGGCGCCACATGTTGGCGGTAGGGCCGCCCAGGTCCGAGAGAACCCCCGTAAACCCCGGCGTGCGGTCGCGCAGTTCCTCGATCTCCCGCAGGATGGAGGCCTCGGAGCGGCTCTGGATGATGCGACCCTCGTGCTCGGTGATGGAGCAGAAGGTGCAGCCGCCGAAGCAGCCGCGCATGATGGCGACCGAGAAGCGGATCATCTCCCAGGCCGGGATGCGCGCCCCACCGTAGCTGTCGTGGGGCCGGCGGCTGTAGGGGAGTTCGTACACCCGGTCCAGCTCGGCGCTGGTCAGGGGGATGGGCGGCGGGTTAAGCCAGAGGTCGCGGTCGCCGTGGCCCTGCGCCAGGGCGCGGGCATTGCCCGGATTAGTCTCCAGATGAAAGACCCGGGAGGCATGGGCGTAGAGCAGGGGATCGTCCCGCACCTGCTCATAGGAGGGCAGGCGCACGAGCGTACGGGCGCGAGTGGCCTGACGGGGCCCCTGGCCAAGGTCCGGGACAGGTACGGCCACCGACAGCGTCCCCCTTTCGCCCAGGGTGGCGCCCGCCGATGCCCCGCCTCCCGGCACCCCTGGCTCAGGTGCCCCGCTGCCCGGATCCAGGGCGTAGGGATCGCGATGCGGGTCCCACTGGGGCCTTGCTCGGGTGTCATCTAGGGTGCTGGCGTCGATCTCGACCCAGTCCGTGGGCAGGCCCCGGGTCATGAAGGCCGTGCCGCGCAGATCCCGGATGGTCGTGATGGGCTCGCCGGCGGCTAGCCGATGGGCCAGTTCCACCAGGGCGCGCTCGGCGTTGCCGTAGAGGAGCAGGTCCGCCTTGGCATCCAGGAGGACGGAACGCCGCACCTTGTCCGACCAGTAATCATAGTGGGCGATGCGCCTCAGGCTGGCCTCGATGCCACCCAGGACGATGGGCGTGTCCTTGTAGGCCTCCCGCGCCCGCTGGGCATAGACGAGCACCGACCGGTCCGGCCGCCGCCCGCCCTCGCCGCTCGGGCTGTAGGCGTCGTCGCTGCGTAGCCGCCGGTCGGAGGTGTAGCGGTTAACCATGGAATCCATATTGCCGGCGGTGATGCCAAAAAAGAGGTTCGGTCGGCCCAGGCGCCGGAAATCCTCCGCCGAGTTCCAATCCGGCTGGGCCAGGATGCCGACCCGGAACCCCTGGGCCTCCAACAGCCGCCCGACGATGGCCATGCCAAAGGAGGGATGATCCACATAGGCATCGCCCGTGACGATGATGACATCGCAGGCATCCCAGCCCAGCAGGTCCATCTCCGCCCGGGACATGGGCAGTTGCGGCGCCGTGCCGAGTTCGTGGGCCCAATGCTGGGGGTAGGAAAAGAGGTCGCGGGCGGCTTGCATGGCGGGGATCGGCTGACGGATAGTAGGGGGACGATAGACGAAGCGGGTGGGACCGGGCAAGGGCACCACCCTGTCATGATTAGAGGAGAAGGCGATGGACGGTGGATTTCCCCGTAGAGACGAGCCCCTGAACGTGCTTGGGGAGCCTCTGGCCCCCTGCTCGGATGGCGACCTGGTGACCGGCTATTATCGCGACGGCAGTTGCGCGACGGGTCCGGATGACGTGGGCCTGCATGGAGTCTGCGCCCGGGTCACGGCGGAATTTCTGGAGTATTCCCTGCGGCAAGGCAACGACCTGATCACCCCGCATCCGGAGTTCGAGTTTCCGGGCCTGAAGCCAGGTGACCGCTGGTGCCTGTGCGCGGCGCGCTGGCGGGAGGCGTTGGAGGCTGGCGTAGCGCCCCGGGTGGTGCTGAGGGCTACCCACCAGCAGGTGCTGCGCATCCTCAGCCTCGCGGACCTGAAGCGCCACGCCATCGATCTAATTTAGACGCGGCGTGTTGCGCTTACGTCGGACCTCCCGTGCAAGGGTTGACCCAGGCCAAAGGTACGCGGGGACGAGTTCCGCCCTTAGCTCCGTGAGGCGCTTTTACTTTCTTTCGCCAGCACTTGCGGACGCGGGGTTTTAACTGGCCGTCACCGTCGCTTCCGCCATCAGCAACCGAGTCAAAATTCATGGACATGAGCAACAACCCTATCGATGCCGCGGCCCAGGCGCTCGCGGAGCTACGGCGCCAGCGGCCGCTGGTCCACAACATCACCAACTATGTCGTGATGGACTTTTCCGCCAACGCCCTGCTGGCCATCGGCGCCTCGCCCGTCATGGCGCACGCCACCGAGGAGGTACGGGAGATGGTGGGCCTGGCCGGGGCACTGGTCCTCAATATTGGCACCCTGTCGCGACCCTGGATCGACGCCATGTTTGCCGCCGGGCGCGCCGCGCGGGCGCGTGGCCTGCCCATCATCCTGGACCCGGTGGGTGCTGGCGCCACCCGGCTGCGCACCGAGACGGCGCTGCTGCTCCTGGAGGAGGTCAAGCCGACGATCATTCGTGGCAACGCCTCCGAGATACTGTCACTCGCCGCGGCCGGCGGCGCGACCAAGGGCGTCGATTCGACCCGTGGCGTCGAGGAGGCCCGGGAGGCGGCGATCGCCATCGCCAAAGACTCCGGGGCCCTGGTGGTGGTGACGGGCCCCGAGGACTTCATCACCAATGGCAAGCGCCGGGTACGCCTGGCCAACGGCCACCCCCTGATGAGCCGGGTGACGGGCACGGGCTGCGTCTGTTCAGCCCTGGTCGGCGCCTTTGCCGCGGTGCAGCCCGACCCCTTGCTCGCCAGTATCGGCGCCCTGGCCGTCTATGGCATTGCCGGCGAGATGGCGGCGGAGGGCGACCCGGGACCCGGCAGCTTCCGCACCCGCCTCATCGATGCCCTCGACGAGATCACCCCCGAGCGGGTGAGACAACAAGCCCGCCTGGTCGTCGAATAAGCCCATGGCGCGGGCCATCGACTACGCCCTCTATCTGGTGACCGATCGCGCCGCCGCCCGGGGCCGGGGGCTGGTCGAGATCGTCCGCGCCGCCGTTCAGGGTGGCGTCAGCGTTGTCCAGTTGCGCGACAAGGATGCCAGCACCCGGGACACCCTCCGGCTAGCCCTGGAGCTAAAGGCCCTGCTGGACCCCTTGGGGGTGCCGCTCATCGTCAATGACCGCATTGATCTGGCCCTGGCCTGCGGGGCGGCGGGGGTCCATCTGGGTCAGGACGATATGCCCTGCGATCTGGCCCGGCGGCTGGTCGGCGCGGAGTGCCTTATCGGTGTCTCGGTCAGCACGCCGGAGGAGGCCCGGCGCGCTACCCGCGAGGGGGCGGATTATCTGGGCGTGAGCCCCGTCTTCGACACCCCGACCAAACGGGATACCTCGACGGCCACCGGCCTGGCCGGGCTGGCCGCGATCCGCGCCGTCACCCACCTGCCCTTGATCGCCATCGGCGGCCTCAATGAGCGCAATGCGGAGCCGGTCATGG
>JBATOB010000133.1:0-1621 GCA_049290655.1 Chromatiaceae bacterium
GCTTGTAGGAACGGGACATCCGCCGCACGACGTCGATGAAGAGTTGGCGATAGTTCTCAATTTGGTCTTCTTCTTTGCTGTACGGCGAGGTCGCCCAGAGGTCCGGCTCCCAGTACAATTGGAGGCGCGGGCCACCGGCATCGACCAGCATGCGGTGCGCCGCTACCAGCCTTAGGATGCCCTGCCAAAAAGTCTCGTCCCGGGAATACCATTCATTTGCCAGAAATTCTGCCAGCATGCCTTCGTTGAGGATCTCGGGCACCCAAGGAAGAGCCAGAACCGCGTGCAGTTCAGAGGCAAAGACGAAGGTCTTGCCATCCCAGTGATAGTTGAACGGCTTGTTGCCCAAGCGGTCGCGCGCGCAGAAGGCCTTCCGGCGCCGTGCATCCCAGATCACCAGGGCGAAATCGCCGTTGATTTGCACCAGGCAGTCGTCACCCCAGATTTGGTAGGCCCTGAGCACCAATTCAGCATCCGAGCGGTTGCGCAGGACAGCGCCGCGTGCCAGCAACTCCCGCCGCAGTTCCTCCCAGTTGTCCACCCGCCCATCCATGACCAGCACCAGACTGCCGTCCTCGTTGGTCAGCGGCTGGTGTTCTTCCAGCGATTCGGGGGTGGTGCGCAGCATGCACTGTCCGAGGGCTACAGAACCCTTGACCCAGTGATGGATGCCGTCCGGTCCGCGATGGGCCATCGCGCTGGTCATCTTCTCAATCAGACCAGGCTCGATGGGCTTGCCGTCGAAATGGATGATGCCGGCGATGCCGCTCATGAGTGAATGGTTGGTTCAAAAGGAAGTTGTTGTACAAGTCTAAGCAGCACGTCGCACCCGGGGCTGAGGTTTCGGAACAGGCCGCCCCATGGCCTGGCAAGCCTGTAACCAGGACTGCATCGCATCTTCCATTTCCCGGATCGATTCGGCGGCCGTGTCGCCGTAGGCGCTGCACCCCGGTAAATCGGGCGCGACGGCAATAAAGCCACCATCCTCCTCGCTCCAAAACACTTCAATCAGATACGTCTTGGTCGCGTCCATAGTTCTCTACCATCTCCAACAACTGCCTCGCCTGATAAGGCTTGATGAACCCGCCACGATTTTGGAAGTTCAGTAACAGTGGCTCGCCTTCCCGGCCATACGTGCGGTGCGAACCTCGTCCGCCCCGCGGGCTGAATCCGATCCGTTCCGCGATCCGGCACGCCTCCTCAAAGCGTACCCCACTCAACGAACGGCGCAACTGCTCCAGCAGTTTTTCGTATCGGCTCACCTCGCAAACATCCCGTCAAGCCGCTCGCGCCAGGGAAAAACGCAGCGTGATCAACTGCGCGGCGGGAACGGCCATCGAAGCATCGGTGCGTCCAACATCGTCGCAAAACTCCACTTGGAAAGCTCCCTCCGCCAACACCTCGACCACCGTCCCCACCTGCCCAGCCACCAAGCCGTGCTCGGGATACCGGCGATGCCGCTCATGGCGACGAAACCAACCGGGTGGATAGGGAACCGTCAAACGGGGCAAAGCGTTCGGCCACGTCCGGCGCGTCGTTGACGGGTTGGCCGCCCACTTCCACCCAGGCATGTGCGGTAAAGCCCTCTAGCGCCCGGACCCCGATGCGCAGTTCCGCGGGC
>JBATOB010000134.1:0-2220 GCA_049290655.1 Chromatiaceae bacterium
TAGTTGACTTGCACCCCGCCGCAGATCCAGCGGTAGGCGTCGTGCTCCCGGGTTAGTCGGGCCACCGCCCGCGCGCTGCCAACCCCCTCCAGCGTCGCATACAGCCATAGGGCAAACAGAATCTCCGGGGCGATCGGGGTGCGTCCACTCCCGCCTTCGACCGCACGGATGAGCGCATACATGCCGCTCAAGTCCGCCCGCATCACCCACCCCCAGACCAGGCGCGCCCGATGCCCTGCGGGCAACAGCGCTTCCAGGTCGCACGGGCGCAGTTCCAGTTGCGTCCGATTGGGCATCAACACCCGTGTCACCCCCAGCGTCGGCGCCGCCACAACGGGCGGCGGTGGTGGGGCAAGATTCGGTTCGTCGTCAAATAGGCCAGGTTGCAGCGGGGTGGACATCGCTCGTCGATCGCCGGCTATCAGTTCGATGGGGCCATTTTATCCTACCCTGCGCGTCGCACCGGTCGGGAGGTTTTTTCACAAGCGCTGAGCCTGTGATCGTCCGGCGTGTCTGGATCGAGCGTGACGCGGAGTTGCCGGTGATCCGGCAGTGCGACCTGGCGGGAGTGGCGCGCTCCTGGGTCTACGGGGCGGTGGGCGAGGCGTTGGACGAGACGGACCTGCGGCTCTTGGGCCTGATCGACGGCGAGTACACTCGCCGGCCGTTCTACGGCAGCCGGCGCCTGGTGGTGTACCTCCGGACCAAGGCCATAGGGTCAACCGCAAGCGGGTGCAGCGGCGCATGCGGGTGCTGGGCCTGGCCGGCATGGCGCCGGGACCCAACACCCGCCGCCCCCACCCGGAGCACCAGATCTACCCCTACCGGCGGCGCGGGGTGGCGGTGGTGCGGCCCAATCAGGTCTGGAGCACCGACATCACCTCCATCCGCCTGGAGCATGGCTTTGCCTACCTGGTGGCCGTCATCGACGGGTACGCCCGGCGGGTGCTCGCCTGGCGGATCGCCAACACCCTGGAGGCGGGGTTCTGCGTGGACTGCCTGGAGGAGGCCCTGCGCACCCATGGCCAGCCCGAGGTGTTCAACAGCGACCAAGGGTCGCAGTTCACCAGCGAGGCGTTCACCGGGGTCCTGCGGCGCGAGGGGATTGCCATCAGCATGGACGGACGTGGCCGCGCCCTGGACAACATCTTCGTCGAGCGGCTGTGGCGTAGCGTTAAGTACGAGGACGTCTACCTCAAGGGTTATGCCAGTATGTCGGAGCGGCTGCTCGGGCTGACCGAGTACTTTGCCTTCTACAACAGCGAGCGACCCCACCAGGCTTTGGGCAACCGCACCCCCGATGCGGTGTACCGCATGGGGGAAGGCGGTGGGGCCAGCATCGTGGATCGCTTCGGCGGCCCGCCGGGTCCCTCCCCGGCTTCGCTACGCTCCGCCGGGGAGGGACCCGGCGCAGAGGACCTGGGGCAGCGCCAAACCGCTGCGATTGAAGTAGTCGGTGCAGCTTAAATCCGAGGGAAAACTGTCCTGGACATGGGGTCCACTTTACAATAAGGCCGGGGTGGCCGACCTGACCTACCTTCGCCCGCGATCCGGCTGGCGGTAGCTGGCCGCGGTCATGGACCTGTTCGCTAGGAAGCTCGTGGGTGGGGCCAGGGCCCCGTCCATGCCAGCAGCATGGGTGGGTGCGGCCCTACGACTGGCCATTGGCCAGCGGGGGGTAGGCCCGGAGCTGATCATGCACCGCGATCGTGGCAGCCCATACGCCAGCGATCTTCACCGGGACTTGCTCGCGCGCCATGGCCTCAAGGCCAGGATGAGTCGCCAGGGCAACGGTGGGGACAACCGTGTCATGGAACGATGCTTTCTGAGCTTGAACATGGCGAGCGTCTGGCACCAGGACGATGCCCATCAGGCCGCAGCTGAACAGGCTGTTGCGGACGACATGGTTGGCTTCTACAACCCGATCCGGTTGCACTCAAAACGGAGGTATCAGTCACCCCGTGCTTACGAGCAATCAATGGCTGAGCAAGAACTTATCGCGCTGTCCGAAAAAATTTGACCACGACATATCAGTGGTTTTGTTGTCAAGGGCGTCGCCTGTCCGAGTGCTAGCGCTGTAGCCGACGACATTGAGTTCACGACCACGGGCGGTACGTCCCTCCGCTATGATATGACTGCCGGCCAGTTCATCCAGAACTGGCAGACGCCCAAGGAACCGGGGGCCTGCTACCAGGTCACGATGACCACGCAGGATGGCTC
>JBATOB010000135.1:0-2042 GCA_049290655.1 Chromatiaceae bacterium
CATCCGTCTTTGCGACGGCGTTCGTTACCAGCAGGTAGCCGATGAAGGTATCGTACTTCGCCAGACGGAGGGCACAGTCCTCGTGCTCAACGAGGTCGGCATGCGTGTCCTGGCGCTGCTCGACAAGGGCGTGACGGTGCCCGAGCTTGTTGACCGGCTGGCGGCCGAGTTCGACGCGGAGGCTGGACGCCTGGCCGCCGATGTGGCTGGTTTCGTAGCGGAGCTGCGTACCGCCGGTATCATCGAGGAGGGCGCTCATCCATGAGTTACCAGGCGCTTGTAGCCAAGGCGGTCGACGGCAACATCCCGCTTTCCGTGTCGCTGGAGCTGACCTATCGCTGCAACCTCAATTGCTACTACTGTTACAATGACACGGCCAGCGTCGGCCAACCCTTGTCGGTACCGCAGTATATCCGCTTGTTCAGAGAGCTGCGCGAGCTGGGCACGATGAACCTGATCTTCAGCGGCGGCGAGCCGCTAGCGCATGCCGATTTCTTCACCCTGGGTGCGAAGGCGCGGGCGTTGGGATTCGTGATCCGGGTCAAAACCAACGGCCACGCCCTGAGCGGGCGGATGGCACGGCGATTGCGCGACGAAGTCGATCCGTTCATGGTGGAAATCAGCCTGCATGGCGCTACCGCCGCGATCCACGAGCGGCAGACGCAGGTCGCTGGGAGCTTCGGGCGGCTGCTGGCGAATCTAAATCGGATGCGGGTGCTGGGCCTGCGGGTGCAGCTTAACGCGGCCCTCACGGCCTGGAACGAGGAGGAAATAGAGGCAATGGCCGCGCTGGCCCAGGGGCTTGGCATGCCCCTGCGTTGGAATACCGAGATCACTCCGCGGGACGACGGCGATCAGGCCCCGCTTGCCATCGCCCCTTCGACCGCGGCCGTTGTTCGGTTGGGGGAGCTGCTTGCGCAGCGACACGGAGTGGGCATGGAAACGACGGTCGATGCGAACCCGCCGGCCCCTTGGGGCAAGTATTGCGGGGCCGGTGCCTCCGGGTTCACGGTGGACCCCTGGGGCAATCTGTACCCTTGCGTGCAGTGGCGGGTCTCAGCAGGTAACCTGCACCGGGAGTCGGTGCGGGAGATCTGGCGGCAATCGCCCACACTCCGAGCGGTGCGGGTGGCCACCGAGGCCCTGGCCGCGGTGGTCAGGGACCAGGGACCCGAGGTAATGCGGGGCTCGTCCTGTCCGGTCCTCGCCGGACAGGCGTGGCAGATCCGGGTCGCGTTGCCCGATGCATTCAAGACGGTAAATCACCGCGCACAGCGGCCGGCCAGGGTCGCCGGTTCCGGCGAAGGGTCGATCCAATGACAATCGCAAGCATCGTAGGCGCGCGTCCGGGTTTTCTGCGGCCCAAGCCATTGCGATCCTGGCCCTGGCCGGTGGCAAAGGCGGGATGCAAATGGTAGAGCGCGAAGCTGCAGTTTTATCATCATGGGAAACCCCGGCTCTGCCGGGGGACCCCAACAGTTTGACATTTCCGGCATTCGGGGATGGAGGCACGGTGTTCCGGCAGCGATCATGCAGTGCTAAGAAAGAGCGACAGCCCATTTTGTCGATCAGCAGCGCCAGGCGCTCGTTCGTAGGTTCGTTCTCGCAGCCCGTCTTAACCGATTGCAATTAGGCCCCTTTGAGGGGCCAGCAATCGAAAGCCCCCAGCTTTGCCGGGGATTGTTACTGCACGAGAAAATTAGGAGTTGGCAGGTGATCAACGATACTGAAAGATCCGAAAAGACAATGGCTACTCATCCAACATCGCGGAAACCCTATACGCCGCCCCGCATCTTGTCGTGCGAGCTGATCGAGGCGCTGGCCGCGACCTGCCCGACCGGGGCACAACGCGGCAAGGGGAACGGCGCCGTCTGCAATCTCATAAAATCGTAGATGCGCCAACGCACCATTCCGACCGGCATGGAGAGTGGAGCGAAGCCGGTCGGCCTCCGGTAGGCGTAGGGCGCGGGCGTGCGGCCCCGGTGGCGAAAGAGGTGGCTCCAATTGTTTGGACAGAGAAACGCCCTGGATGAGTGGAGCCT
>JBATOB010000136.1:0-2643 GCA_049290655.1 Chromatiaceae bacterium
ACCTTCACCGTCGGTAACCGCCTGCTCGACGAGGACAACCGCTCGGTCCAGGCCACCCAGGTCCGCACCAATTCCCTGAACTCCGGCCACCGCGCCTGCCAGGGCTGCGGCGAGGCCCTCGGCGCGCGCTACGCCATCGACGCGGCCATGGCTGCCTCGGATCGGCAACTGATCGCCGCCAACGCCACCGGCTGCCTGGAGGTCTTTTCGACGCCCTATCCGGAGACCTCCTGGCAGATCCCCTGGATTCACTCCCTGTTCGGCAATACCGCCGCCGTCGCCACCGGCATCGCCGCGGCGATGCGCATCAAGGGCCGCTCGGACGTCCGCATCGTCGCTCAGGGCGGCGACGGCGGCACCACCGACATCGGCTTTGGCTGCCTGTCCGGCATGTTCGAGCGCAACGACGACGTCCTCTATATCTGCTACGACAACGAGGCCTACATGAACACCGGCGTGCAGCGCTCCTCGGCGACGCCGCCAGCGGTGCGGACCGCCACGACCATGCCGGTCGGCCCCGAGCCGGGTAATGTCTTCGGCCAGGGCAAGAACGTCCCCTTGATCGCCATGGCGCACGGCATCCCCTACGTCGCCACCGCCACCGTCGCCGACCTGCGTGACCTGGAGCACAAGGTCAAAAGGGCGATTGGCATTCGCGGGGCCAAGTACATCCACATCTTTGTCCCCTGCCCCCTCGGCTGGGGTTCCGCCTCGCAGGACACCATCAAGCTCGCGCGCATGGTCAAGGAATGCGGCCTCTTCCCGGTCTATGAGGCCGAGAACGGCGAGGTGGTCAGCGTCTCCAGGATTCGCAAACAGATCCCGGTCGAGGAATACATGCGGCCACAGCGGCGCTACGCGCACCTGTTCGGCAAGACGCCCGCCACCAAGGTCATCGCCAAGATCCAGGCCATGGCCGACCGCAACATCAAAAAGTTCGGCCTACTCGAAGAGGGGGGGAACCGATGAGTACCGTCAAGAACAAGCCCTTTGCCATCACCCTCAATGTCGGCTCCTCGCTCGCCAACAAGACCGGCTCCTGGCGCACCGCGCGCCCCGTCTATCTCGATCGCCTGCCACCCTGCAACAACCAGTGCCCGGCGGGCGAGAACATCCAGAGCTGGCTATACCTCGCCGAGGAGGGCAATTACGAGCAGGCCTGGCGCAAGATCATGGAAGAAAACCCCTTCCCGGCGATCATGGGCCGTGTCTGTTATCACACCTGCGAAGGCGCCTGCAACCGCGGCAAGGTGGACCTGCCCGTCGGCATCAACTCCGTGGAGCGTTTCCTCGGCGACCAGGCCCTCAAGTACGGCTGGACGGTGGCCCCCGGCAAGCCCACCGGCAAGAAGGTCATGGTCCTGGGGGCCGGCCCCAGCGGCCTCTCGGCGGCCTACCATCTCGCCCGCCTGGGTCATGCCGTGACCGTCTTCGAGGCCAGCCCCAAGGCAGGCGGTATGATCCGCTACGGCATCCCCAAGTACCGGATGCCCCGCGAGAAGCTGAACGCCGAGATTCTCCGCATCAAGGACATGGGGGTGGACATCCGCCTCAACAGCCGCATCACCGACGTCGCCCAAACCCTGCGGGACGGCGGCTTCGCGGCCTGCTTCCTCGCCGTCGGCCTGCAACAGGGCCAAAAGGTGGAGATACCGCAACGGGGGGAGCTGCCGGTCCTCGACGCCATCAGCGTGCTGCGGGCGGTGGAACTGGAAGACCCGGTCGCCCTCTTTGGTCACGTGGTGGTCAATGGCGGCGGCAACACGGCCATCGACGTCGCCCGGTCGGCGATCCGCCTGGGGGCCATCTCGGTCACCGTCATCGTCCGCCGGGCGCGCGAGTTCATGCCCGCCCACCCCGGCGAGATCAGCGAGGGTCTTGAAGAAGGCATCAAGCTCCTCAACCTGCGCCAGATCGTCGGCATCGACGGCCACACCCTGACCCTGGAGACCATGGTCCCCGGCGAGGGCAGCGGCATCCTGCGGACCGGCCAGACCTCGACCCTGGAGGCGGACGTCCTGGTCCAGGCCTTCGGCCAGACCGGTGACTTCTCGGCCTTCGATCAGTTGCCAGGCCTGGTGGTGGCCGACGGCGCCGTCCAGGTCGGCACCGACTTAATGACCGGCGCGGTCGGTGTCTTTGCCGGTGGCGACATGATCCCCTGGGCACGCAACGCCACCGCCGCCATCGGGCTCGGCAAGAAGGCGGCGCGCAACATCGACGTCTTCCTGCGCGGCGTGGAATATCAGCCGAGGCCGAAGGCGGAGATCGCCGATATCCAGAAGTTGAATACCTGGTACTACTCGGACGCGCCGCGCACCGTCAGCCCCATGCTCGACTTGGTGCGGCGCACCACGGGCTTCGCCGAAATCGTCGGCAACCTCGACGAGGGCAACGCCCTCTTCGAGGCCCGGCGCTGCATGAGTTGCGGCAACTGCTTTGAATGCGATAACTGCTACGGCGTCTGTCCCGATAACGCCGTGATCAAGCTCGGTCCCGGCAACCGCTTCCGGTTCAACTACGACTATTGCAAGGGCTGCGGCATCTGTGTGTCGGAGTGCCCCTGCGGCGCCATCAAGATGGTCCCGGAAGAGATCTGAGGAAGCTGCCGGCCCAGCGGTATCGGTTCGCCTTCGACCTGAC
>JBATOB010000137.1:0-1822 GCA_049290655.1 Chromatiaceae bacterium
GCCGGAGTTGTGGTCGTTGGTGACAAGGGTGAGGTCGCGCTGCCAGTCGCGGCGGCAGGTCTCCAGGACCTGAAGACTGATGTCCGTGGAGGCGTCATCGAGGACGAGGATCTCGAAGACCGGGTAGTTCTACTTTGTCAGATTGATAGAGCTACCCATAGGCCATGAATGCCTGTACAAGCAGCCAGCTCTGCTTAGTTTTCCGCCGCGGCCTGGAAGTGCGCGGCACGTGACGCCTGGATCGGGTGGGGCTTTCGCCACGGCATGATCGCCTGCATCTCGTCGCCAACAACAGTCGGTTTCCGATCCTGCCTGAGCACCACTTCCCGAACCTCGCCTCCCGGGTGCTAGACTTGTGCGAACGCCCCTGGCGGGTGATGGGCGGGAGCGTTTCGGCTACCCACCGCTATTGTTGGAGACCTTCGTCGATTTACAGCGTTTTCTCCACAGCATTTTCGCGGCACCCTATACCAATCCGCCCATTGGCACCATGTGGGCGACACCCAGGGCTTTCGCCGCACCCGCACGGGCTACAGCGCTGAGTCGAGCGCCGCCAAGCGCGTCTTCGTCCACCCACTGCACGCCCAAGCCCACCTGTCTCGCCCCGTTCTTGATCCCCAATATCGCCACGGAGCCCCGAACATCACGTTGACTTACCGAACAGAGGGTGTCTCTGCCCGATGTCTTTGCCGATATCCCCGACCCGCGCCCCAGTCAGGGACGCCGACACCCCTGCCGGCGCGGTGCTGGCCATCGCCGCGGGCGCCACCCGGTGCGGAATGCGCGACGACAAGGTCATCGGCCTGTGGGCCCAAGACCTAGGCCAGAAGGCGCGTGCACGGATTCTCTGCCAGCACTACGCGGTGCCCAATCGCACCGTCATCCGGGAAGTGCTGACCCGAGTATACCCTGACGCCTTGGATCGCGCCTTGCAACGCTGGAACGTCCTGCATGCCACGGCCGACGAAGGGCTGGCCATCGGCGGCGAAACCCGTGGCAACGCCATCGACGCGCTGCTTACCCAGCGCCAGCACGCCGCCTGCCTCATAGATCGCAACGCCCACTGTGACTTCATTTCCTGACGCCTGGGGCTATTTTGGGGCGGGGGCCGAGCCGCCTGTGCCCGGCGCCTTCTGCCCGCGCCCAGACGCCATGGCACAACTCATTGGCCCCGCGCCTCAAAGTCGCTGACTTGGCACTTCCATGCTTCTGCGTCGGAACTGAGTCCGTCAGGACAAATTGCTCATTATCCCCGAATCGGGTTATCATTACGCGCGGCTCCAGCAGGGCTGGTTTCCTACACCAACCACCATATAGTCCTCGTATTTATTAGCCAAATATTCCATTGGAACAAAAATCATAATAACCTGTCTCTGAATACAGAGGATTTTTTGGCGATTAAATTGGGAGAGACATTATGAAACCTCATGGGTTATCAGATGCTCGCTTGATCCCTGACGACAGGATGGGTTATCTTCGAAAAATCGCCACTCAAGCGGTAAAAGAAAAAGGCTACAGCCCCGAGGATGTCACCTATATGCTGAGTTTTAGTCGCAGCGGTATTTATGATTGGCTGAATCGTGTTAGCCAATACGGGCATGATGGCCTGGATACGAAAAAAGCGCCAGGTGCTCCGCCCATGGTCACCAAAGAGATGGATTATTTATTGAAAACGACGATTCTCAATGCCACGCCCGAAGATCTTGGCTATGACGCCCCACTGTGGACGGGCGATCTTTATACTCTATGCATTCAAGATCTGCGATTTTTCTATAATCTGGAATTTCAGCGAAAAGAGGGTACGGAGCGCTTCCCGATGATC
>JBATOB010000138.1:0-3492 GCA_049290655.1 Chromatiaceae bacterium
TTGAGCAACTGCTCCAGCAAAGCGCGTACCATGACGGTGGCGGGGCTTTTCTCGGCAAATTTCTGCAGGATCTGACCAAACATGGCGACTGGGGTTCTCGTGTCCTGTGATATATCTCCTTATTTTATAGAATCTTGCTGCCACCTTAAAAGGGCTGCTAATATGATAGTTCCTAGCCAGCCTCTTAGAC
Source organism: Chromatiaceae bacterium (assembly GCA_049290655.1). Taxonomy (GTDB): domain Bacteria; phylum Pseudomonadota; class Gammaproteobacteria; order Chromatiales; family Chromatiaceae; genus M0108. The sequence goes on from JBATOB010000138.1 coordinate 191, forward strand.
TTGAACTTTCCCGGTTCCAATTACGCTAGGAGGTGAGGTCCATAACAGCACCGATCAGCGGATTTCGTGTGCGGTTGGCGGATTCAGGGCAATCGATACCGAAACCCTGGCCACAGAGGTCCTTGGCGAATGCGCGGCGCAGGTCGGCGAAGGCGTATTCAGTGCGCTTGGTCGTGGCGTACGCCGAGGCGGTGCCGCAGCCGAGTGCGCGCCGTAGATCCAGGCGATGGCGGTCGCCGCCATGCAGAAATACAGGTGATTGGTCACCGCATCGGGGTGACGCGTCTGGGTCTCGGCACTGCCGATCTCCTGCTTGATCTCGCGAAAACCGGCTTCAATTTTCCAACGCTCCCCATAATATTCAATGAGTTGCTCGACAGTCAGCCGCAGGTCGGTGGTGACCAAGGCCACCCATTGGGTCTTGCGGAACACCCACACCACGCGCACCTGACAGCGCAGCGTCCTGAGCATGATCAGCCGTTCGACGGCCATCACCGCGCGCACCCGCCCGTACAGGGGCAGGGTGTAAGCGCAGACCTCGGCCTGCAGGGTCGCGGCGAGGTCGGCGGCATTGCCCAACCGTGGCCCATACTTGCGGGGTCGCCCCGGCCGGCCCGGCGCCGTGCTCGGGAGCGCATGGAGCACGGTGTTGACCCGCAAGCGCGTCAGCAACTGCACGCGCGGCCCCAGCGCGGCACGTAACGGCTTGAGCAACCCCTGGTTGCCGAACCAACTGTCGGTCACGACCAGGATCGGCACCGCGACGAACACGCCCGCCAGGCGCTCCATCAGCCGCACCGCTTGGGCGAAATTGGTCCGAAAGACCAACGCCTGGCTGCGCACCCGGAGACACCCGGAACGTAACATCTTCATGTGCATATAAAAGTCGACGGCCAAGGGCAGACAGCTCCAGCGGCCGTGGGTGATCTTCAGTAAGCCGACGGTGACGATCGTCTGCGCCCAGGGGAATGGGCTTTGGTTGGTCTTGGCAGCGTGGTCGAAGGTGTCCTGACAGGCGAAGACCTTGCGTCCCGTCTTGGGGTTGATGGCATCGTCCAGCGCCAGCAGTAAGCGCCCGTCCCTCAGTGGCTCGGGGATCGCCCGCCAGAGGATCTCCCCCAAGGGGACCCAGCGCAACTTCACGGAGGCCATGAAGGTGTAGTAAAACGCGACGGCGCGATGGACGGCACGCAGAATAAGGTCCCGATCGCGCGCAGCAGGTTCGAGGTCCGTGACGCGATGATCGGCACCAGGATCGCCTGCAGGGTCAGTACGAACCACCGCCACCGCTCGTGACCGCCGGCAGTGGCCGGGAACAGGAATTGGAATTGCGTCGCGAGAACGGGTAAGATCGGCATCGAATGCGGGCTCGTTTAGTTTTTTAATCAATGGGTTAGTCACCTTCGATTATACGCCGAACGCAGCCCGCATTCATCATTAAGCGGCTGTATTTGCGCCGCAATCACCGGGAATGAGGTGTCATGGCATCGCCCATCGATAGGTTAGTCTATATATAATCAATCACTAATATATACTATATATTCGTAATTGCTTATATGCTGGCGCGCTTAAAAGTAGGAAACTTCAGATGACCGATTCCTGGGTCGAATAGTCGAAGCGGGCTAGGTGAGATCGAGGTGCTGTTGGCCGACACCAGTTACCACCGCGCGGTCAACGTCGCCTGCTGCGAGCAAGCCGACCTCGAGCTGTTGATGCCGGAGAAACGCGAAGGGCACAACCAGCCGCTGGCCGTGCGCTCCGCCGATGACCCGGAGCCACCGGAGGACGCCACACCCGTAGAAGCCATGGCGCACCGGATCAGGACCGCCGCCGGCAAGGCCCTCTACGCCAAGCACAAGTCCACCGTCGAGACGGTCTTCGGCATCATCAAGCACCTGCTCGGCGGCTTGCGCCAGTTCCTGCCGCGCGGGCGGCGCGCTGTGCAGGGAGAGTGGGCCTGGGATCGAAAAGACGGAAAATCGCGAAATATCCCGCCACCTTGCCGCCAAAATACTATTTTCAAGCTGGCAGTGCCTTCTTCCTCCCTGGCCGCCATTGTCAGCCCGGCTCGTTGGGGCACGTCGGACAGGCTCCTAGGGTGCGACTGCGGCACGGGAAACTGAATCCAGACCGGAGACCTCAAAGACCGTGCCCCGAGCGGGAAAATTTGCCGGTCAGCTTTCATGGTGGTTCTCTTGATGCAGGAAGGGGTGGGATAGACCAACACCCTGGAGAGGGTTGGCTGGGACCCAGGGTCCCGACAGGGGTTACTTTAGCCGGTGCGGCGGGTCGCTATATGCGACTTACTGAATATATGGGATAGCGGATATTTTCGCAAGCCCAGGGACCGGGTGCCCGCGCCAGAACCGCTACCGCCCGGGGCGTTTTTTTCGGTAAGACGATTACGCGGCCCCCTGCGGCCTGGCGCGCCCAGGAGCGGCCAGTTGCCGCGGGCGAACGCGCGCCCCTCCTCTGCTGGCCATCTCCCCTCAACAAAAAACGGATCACCATGAAAATAGACAAATTTCGTATCGCCCCCGGCGCCAAGATCAAGCTCGGCAAGATCGACCCCGCAAACACGGGCGACTATAAGAATCATGCCGATGCGGCTCAACGCCAGAAGGAACTCCTGGTCCGGATGCGCGAACTCCAGGCCAAGCTCTACGCCGCCAAGACCAACGCCCTGGCGATCGTCCTGCAAGGGCTGGATGCAGCGGGCAAGGACGGGGTGGTCACCCATGTCATGTCCGGCCTCAACCCCGAAGGAACGCGCGTGGCCTCCTTCAAGCAGCCCACCGCCGAGGAGGCCGCCCACGATTTCCTCTGGCGCGTCCACCCCCATGCCCCCGCCAAGGGGGGTATCGTCATCTTCAACCGGTCGCATTACGAGGACGTCCTGATCGTCCGGGTCCACCAGTTGGTGCCCAAGGTCGTCTGGAAGTCGCGCTACGAACACATTCGCAACTTCGAACACCTCCTCGCCGCGGGCAACGACACCACGGTCCTGAAATTCTATTTGCACATCTCCCGCGAAGCCCAGCTCGCCCGCTTCAAGGTCCGCCTCGACGAGCCGGATCATGAGTGGAAAATCAGCAAGACCGACTACGCGGAGCGGGAGCTTTGGGACGAATACACGGCGGCCTTCGAGGAGGCCATCGCCAAAACCAGCACGGCGGAGGCGCCCTGGTTCGTGATCCCCTCCGACAATAAGTGGTTCCGCGACCTGGCCATCTCGGAGGTCATCGTCGCCTCGATCGAGGCGATGAATCTGCAAGCGCCTAAACCCGAGGTGGATATAGAGG
>JBATOB010000139.1:0-2038 GCA_049290655.1 Chromatiaceae bacterium
GGGGTCGCCGCCGGGCCTGATCCGGCAGTAGCCGTTCCTCTTCCTGGGGTCCATCGCGACCTGCGCCGGTATCTATTGCCCGGGGGTGCTGCCAGAGCCTCTTCACACCGCGAAAACCGGCCTCCAACACCTCCCCGTGGGGACGCTTCGACCTGCCTGCACCCTCTCAGCCAGCCCGAAGAGGCTTGATCGACCCTTGACTGAGCTCTAAGACGGGGGCAATGGTTCAGCCTAGGCGGTTGTATTTCTTTAAATTTGCGGTCGCCGCCGCATTGCGTGTTCCGGATGCCGAGATCTACGTCTTCGACGTGTCGTTCCCCAGGCTGCAGGACAAGGCAGAGCTGGACTCTCTGAATCAGCAGCCGACATCATTCGAACTGCCCGCCGGGGCCGTCGATCGCCTGCGCGCGGCGGCGGGCACCATCATCATGGACTCGCCCGAATTCCAGCGATTGCTCAAGGACGTCGGCGCCAGGATCGTGGCGGCACCACCGGCTATAGGAAGTCCGGCGACCGCGCACTCGAGCGGGAAGTGGCCACGACCGGCGATTGAGACCGGTGGACCGCGCTGCCGCTGAATCACGGCGTTAAGCGTCCGCCTTTGCGCTGGCGAAAATCGGCTTTGCGCAAGATCGACTGACGGCTGAGGGTCGATAGCTTCCTCCGCGGCTGGACTATAACAACAACCTGACACTACCACTGTGATCCGCACGAGGTTCCTGCCACCGTCCACCAAGCTCCTGGGGACTCCTTGCGTTTATAGTTCTAACTGCCCTCAGCCATTAGGCCGCTCATTCACAGCTACCACAAGCACAAGCCAGAATGGCCCTTCCTTCATGTAGACCTCAGTCCATCGGCTTTATGTGACCCGACCCGAGCAGGTACTGGAGATTGGTCATGGCCGGTTGAATCAGAACCTGGAAATACTCTGATCTTCCGACTGAGTGCGAAATAGCCCACAATCAGCAATTCTCTATTGCAGGAACAGCAACAATGAACCGTCTCGATGCCATGACCACCTTTGTGCGGGTCGCGGAATTGGGCAGTTTTGCGGCCGCCGCCAGCCGGCTGGGGGTTGCGCGTTCCGTGATCACGCGCCAGATCGCCGCCCTGGAGGAGCATTTGGGCATCAAGCTGATGGTGCGCACGACGCGCCGCCTGACCCTGACGGCGGGCGGGGCCGCCTACCTGGAGAAGTGCCGGGAGATCCTCGATCTGGTGGAGTCGGCCGAGGCGGACGTGATGGCGGACAGCCTGACGCCGCGCGGCCACTTGTGCATCGGCGTGCCCTTGAGCTTCGGACTGAAGAAGCTGGTGCCGTTACTGCTGGAGTTTTCCCAGACCTATCCGGCCATCACCCTGGCGACGGATTTCACCGACAACCACCAGAACCTGGTGGAGGAAGGCAAGGACCTGCTGGTGCGCATCACCGGCCGCCTGGACCCAGGCGACATCACCCGCAAGCTGGGGACTTCCCGGCTCCAGGTCATCGCCACCTCGGCCTATCTGGCCCGCCATGGCCAGCCCCGGCATCCCGCCGAACTTGCCGGCCATGCCCTGATCGGCTACACCCACCGTGGGGCAGTGCAGCCCTGGCCCTTCCGGGTCGACGGCGAGGTGAAAACCTTCTACCTGCCGTTCAAGCTCCAGGCCAACAACGGCGAGGCCTTGGCGGAGGCGGCGGTGCGGGGCCTGGGCATCACCATGGTGCCGGACTTCGTCGCGGAGGACTATCTGCACGATGCCGGCATGGTGACCCTGCTCGAAGACTTCACGCCGCCCGATCTGGGCATCTATGCCCTGCTGCCGAGCAATCGCTACATGCCCCACCGGGTGCGGGCCTTGATCGATTTTCTTTCGCGGCGGATGAAGTGTCCTGGCCAGCCCTTTTAAGGTGGCAGCAAGATTCTGTAAAATAAGGAGATATATCACAGGACACGAGAACCCCAGTCGCCATGTTTGGTCAGATCCTGCAGAAATTTGCCGAGAAAAGCCCCGCCACCGTCATGGTACGCGCTTTGCTGGAGCAGTTGCTCAA
>JBATOB010000140.1:0-2333 GCA_049290655.1 Chromatiaceae bacterium
GTTTGGAGCGGAGAGAAAAAGCGGCAAAGGCACCCAGGGCCAGCCCCTGGGGCCACCCGAGCTTCAACCCGGCGGCCACCGCAAGGGCCGTCCACCCAGCAGATGCAGGTGCAGATGGAAGACCGTCTGCCCCGCCGCGGCGTTGCAATTGATCAGGGCCCGATAGCCGGCGGCGGCTATGCCTTCCTGTTCCGCTACCTTGCGCGCGGCGAGAAAAAGCTTACCGATGAGTTCCGCATCGCCCTCCTCCAGGTCGTTGAGAGTGGGAATGGGTTTGCGGGGGATCACCAGGACATGGGTAGGGGCCTGGGGATTCAGGTCCCGAAAGGCTATCACGTCCTCGTCCTCGTAAACGATATCCGCGGGAATCTCGCCACGGGCGATTTTACCGAAAATGGTGTCCGACATCTCATCTCCCATACAAAAAAGCCTGCACCTCAAACCCCCTGGCGCCCGGCGAAGGCATGAGCCAGGGTACCGCCATCCACGTATTCCAGCTCACCCCCCAGGGGCACGCCATGGGCGATCCGGGTGGTGCGCACCTGATGATCCGACGCCATACCGGCGATATATTGCGCGGTGGCGCTGCCCTCGACGGTGGGGCTGACGGCCAGAATCAATTCCTGGACCCGACCCTCGGCAAGGCGCGCCTCCAGGGCATCCAGCCCCAGTTCTCCCGGCCCTATGCCATCCAGGGGCGAGAGGCGCCCTCCGAGCACGAAATAGAGCCCTCGGTAGCCCGTCGCCTGCTCGATGGCAACCATGGCCGAGGGATGCTCGATGACGCACAGGAGGCCCTGGTCCCGGTTCGGATTGGCGCACAGACCGCACAGGGCCTGCTCACTCAGAGTCCGGCAGCGGTCGCAGCGCTGCACCCGCTCCATGGCCTCGGCCATGACCCTGGCCAGGTGACGGCCGCCGTCCCGGTCCCGCTCCAGCAAATGGAAGGCCATGCGCTGGGCGGACTTGGGCCCCACGCCGGGCAGGCACCGCAAGGCGTCCACGAGCTGATTGAGTAGCGAGCGATCCGACATGGTCGCGGGTGGTGAGCCTAAGTCCCAGGGCGGGTCAGAAGGGCATCTTGAAACCCGGCGGCAGGGGGATGTTGCCCAGACCACTGGTCAGACTCGCCATACCCTCCTGGGTCATTTCCCCTACCTTTTGCACCGCGCCGTTGACGGCCGCGGCGACGAGATCCTCCAGCATCTCCTTATCGTCGGCCAACAGGGAGGGATCGATCTCGACCCGCTTGACCTCGTGCCGACCGTTCATGGTGACCTTGACCATGCCGCCGCCGGACTCGCCGGTGACCTCCTCACGCCCCAGCCGTTCCTGGGTCTTTTGCAGGTCTTCCTGCATTTTCTGGGCCTGCTTGAGGATATTGCCTAATCCGCCTTTCACGCTTGATTCACCTCTATTTATCCGAGAATTTCGTGTCGTTTCCCCATCCTGCCCGGACCTGAAGCCAATTGCCCCAGGCCTAGCCCGGAGGCCGGACAGTGCCGGGCATAAGGCGAGCGCCCAAGGTGTCGCGCAGGACCACCGCGATCGGGTCAAGGGCCATGGCCTCCTCCGCCGCCCGCTGGCGCTCTCGCTGCGCGCGGGCGCGCCGTTGGGAGGGCGTCTCGCCCTCGGGCCGCGCGACCTGGATCTCCAGACGCACCCTCTCGCCCAAGACCGTCGCCAAGGCCGAGCGCAGGCGCTGTTCGGTGGTGGCCACCCGCAGCCGCTGGGATGCCTGGTCCAGGATGAGCCGCAAACGCTGGCCATCCCAGTCCACCAGTTCGCAATTGCGCGCCAGTTCGCTCGCCAGGCCACCCAGATCAAGCGCCTCTACCAGGGAGTGCCAGTGCTCGTTGTCCTCAAGACAGGGAGCGGCGACGCTGGTGGACGGGATGGTGGCGGGGGCCGGGCCTGGGGTTGAGGCTGGCGCGGGCGGAGGGAAAGCCACCATGGCCGGCCGGTCGCCAACCGCAAGGGGTGGCGCTGCAAAATCGATATCCCATCCCGACCAGAGGTCTGGCGGCGGGCCATCTTCCTGGGGCGCCAGATCCACGACAGGCATTGACTGGGGGTGAGTCGGGACGGGTTTAGGCGGGGCCGGGGCCGCCGCTGCCCGTGGGACCTGATTGGCGGCACCCGCGCCAGATGCGCTGGTTGGTGCTGGCGCGTGGGCTTGGGCCGGAGCCACCCGTGAGGCTTGGGTGACGACGCCCGCGCCGGATGCGCTAGCCGGTGCCGGCATTTGGGTCGGTCCCGAAGATCTTGACCGGGCCGAGCCTGGCTTGTCCATGGCGGTAGCCAAGCGGGCCGCCGCCAGGGCGGTGCTCGCC
>JBATOB010000141.1:0-1968 GCA_049290655.1 Chromatiaceae bacterium
CTTCAACGGCGGCCTCTTCGCCCAAGGCCAGGCCCTGCCGCTCGATCGCGACGCCTTCCGCCTGCACGAGCAGGGCAAGGACCCGGAGGCGATCAAGCTCATCAGTGCCTTCCAGGTGCGTCTGGCCAGCGTGCGGGTGCTGGACCCCGCCTGTGGGTCCGGCAACTTTCTGTATGTCACCCTCGAACACCTGAAGCGCCTGGAGGGCGAGGTTCTGGACACCCTGGAGTCGCTCGGGGAGCGCCAACTGCTGATGGCCATGGAAGGGGTGAGCGTTGACCCCCACCAGTTGCTCGGTCTGGAGCTCAACCCCCGGGCCGCCGCCATCGCCGAGACGGTGCTATGGATCGGCTACTTGCAATGGCACTTCCGCACCCACGGCAATGTCAACCCGCCGGAGCCCGTGATCCGCGACTTCCGCAATATCCAGTGCCGCGATGCCGTACTCGCCTACGACCGAGTGGAGTGGGTCACCGACGCCTCCGGCCGGCCGGCCACCCGCTGGGACGGGCGGACCTACCAGCCCCACCCGGTCACCGGGGAACTGGTGCCGGACGAGTCGGCCCAGGTGCCGCTGGAGCGCTATGTCAACCCGCGGCGGGCCGAGTGGCCGCAAGCGGACTTTGTGGTGGGGAATCCGCCGTTTATTGGCACCAAGCGCATGAAGCAGGCGCTGGGAGATGGCTACGTCGATGCCCTGCGCACGACTTGGAGCGAGGTCCCGGAGTCGGCCGACTACGTGATGTACTGGTGGGAAAAGGCCGCCGAATTGGCTCGGGCAGGGGAGATCAAACGCTTCGGCTTCATCACCACCAACAGCCTGCGCCAGACTTTCAACCGGCGGGTCTTGGAGCGGCACCTGCACGCCGCCAAGCCCCTGTCCCTGATCTACGCGATACCCGATCATCCCTGGGTGGATGCCACCGACGGTGCAGCCGTTCGCATCGCTATGACCGTGGGCCAGGCAGGGGATGCGGCCGGGGTGTTAGATCGGGTCGTGGGCGAGCGCAGCGGCCAGGGCGAGGGGCTGGAGGTCGAGGTGGAGCCAGATGAAGGGCGCATTCATGCGGACCTGCGGATCGGCGCGAACGTGGCCGCAGCGGTCGCCTTGTACGCCAATGCTGGCCTCAGCTCCCCTGGGGTGAAGCTTCACGGCGCCGGGTTCATCGTCACCCTGGCAGAGGCCGCCGCCCTGGGTCTGGGTCGCGTGCCCGGCCTGGAAGGGCACGTCCGAGCCTACCTCAACGGCCGCGACCTGGCCCAAGTCCCGCGCGGTGTTTTAGTCATCGACCTGTTCGGCCTCGCTGCGGATGATGTCAGAGGCCGCTTTCCTGAGGTTTATCAATGGGTCATGGAGCGGGTGAAGCCCGAGCGGGATGCCAACAACCGCGCCTGTTACCGCGACAAGTGGTGGATCCTCGGCGAGCCCCGCAAGGAGCTGCGCCCGGCGCTGGCCGGGCTGCCCCGCTACATTGCCACCGTCGTAACGAGCAAACACCGGTTTTTCTTTTTCTTGGACCAAGCTGTCTTGCCGGATGATGCTCTCATTGGCATCGCCCTTGATGATGCCTACTTGCTCGGGGTGCTTTCGAGTCGGGTTCATATGGTTTGGGCGCTGGCAGCCGGCGGCACATTGGAAGATCGCCCCCGCTACAACAAGACCCGCTGCTTCGAGACCTTCCCCTTCCCCGATCCCGCCGAACCGCTAAAGGCCCACATCCGCCAACTGGCCGAGGACCTGGACGCCCACCGCAAGGCCCGCCAGGCGCTGCACCCGGGGCTCACCATGACCGGGATGTACAACGTGCTGGACCTGCTCCGCCGGGGCGTACCCCTGAGCCCCAAGGACCGCCAGATCCACGAACAGGGCCTGGTCGCGGTCCTGCGCCAGCTCCACGACGAACTCGACGCCGCCGTCCTCGCCACCTACGGCTGGGAGGACCTCACCGCCGCCCTGGTGGCGACCCC
>JBATOB010000142.1:0-3044 GCA_049290655.1 Chromatiaceae bacterium
CGCCATCTTCGCGGCGGGCGGCCGCCGCGCCCTGGAGGACTTCGGCCGCCGGCGTGGCGGCGCGGTCCTGCGCTTGACCCAAGGCATTCATCGGGGCTGATCCGTGGCCGGCCGACTGCTCCTCCTCGTCCTGCTAGTTACTGGTTTAGTCTGGTTCCTTCACTGGTTCCGCCAGACACCAACCATCCGGGTTTCCCGACGGTTGCGGCAGGGCGCCTTTTGGGGCCTGGTGGGTCTCCTGGCCGCTTTGGCCATCACGGGGCGCCTCAATCCTCTCTTTGCCGCCCTCGCCGCCGCGATCCCCGTGGCCATGCGCGGCATCAATCTCCTGCTGATGTTACCGGCTATCCGTCAGACACTGCGCTCACTCGGCCTCGGTGGTCTCGCCGGGGGCGCCGCCCAGGCCGGGGCGCCGGGCCCGGCGGGTCAAAGTTCCTCGATTCGCACCCGCTTTCTCGAAATGACTCTGGATCACGCCAGCGGCGACATGGATGGCCGGGTTCTGGAGGGTGAATTTCAGGGGCAGCGCCTTTCCGAATTAGCGCGGGACGCCCTGTTGCGCCTGCTGGAGTCTTGTCGCCGCGAGGATGTCCAGTCGGCCACCCTGCTGGAGGCCTACCTGGATAGAACCCAGGGCGAGGAGTGGCGCCAGACGGCGCCCGGTGGCCCCCAGGCCCAGGCGAGCGGCGGCCCCATGAACCAGGAGGAGGCCCTGGCCGTGCTGGGCCTAGCGTCGGGGGCGGACCCCGCGGCCATTCGCGACGCCCATCGCCGTCTGATGCAGCGATTGCACCCGGATCGGGGGGGGTCCGACTATCTGGCCGCCAAGATCAATGAGGCCAAACGCGTCCTCCTGGGCGATTGACGGCCCACGTGGGATAACCCTTGACCATTCTCGTCCTAGCCGAAAAGCCCAGCGTTGCCCGCGACATCGCCCGCATTCTTGGAGCCGGGCGTAAGGGCGAGGGCTTCCTGGAGGGTCAGGGCTACCGCGTCACCTGGGCCCTGGGCCATCTGGTCCATTTCGCCGAGCCGGATGATTATGGCGCCTCTTGGTCGGGGCGCTGGTCCATGGCCCAACTGCCCATGATCCCGGAGCGCTGGCAATTGCGGTCCGACCCGCGCACCGCCAGCCAGTTGAAGATCGTCCAGGGCCTGCTCAATGCCCCGGATACCCAGTCCATCATCTGTGCCACGGATGCCGGGCGTGAGGGCGAGAACATCTTCCGCCTCATCTACGAATTCACCCACTGCCGCAAGCCTTTCAAGCGCCTCTGGGTGTCCAGCCTGACCGACGAGGCGATCCGCGCGGGTTTTGCCCATCTCAAGCCCGGCGCGGCCTTCGAGCCCCTGGCCCGGGCGGCGCGGGCCCGTGCCCAGGCGGACTGGCTGGTGGGGATGAACCTCACCCGCGCCTACACGGTCCATAACCGGGTACTCTGCACCATCGGCCGGGTCCAGACACCAACCCTGGCCATGATCGTGGCCCGCGATCAGGCTATCGCCGGTTTCGTCAAGGTCAACTTTTATGAATTAATAGCGACCCTGGCGGAGGGCTTCAGCGCCCGATACAGCCGGGATGGGGAGATCCGCCTCGACAATAGGGCCGAGGCCGAGCGCCTCCAGCGGGAACTGGCGCCGCATACCCAGGGCCGGGTGAAACGGGTGGAACAGAAGGTGCGCCACAATCGGCCGCCGCCCCTCTACGACCTTACCAATCTGCAGCGGGACGCCAACCGCCGCCTCGGCCTCACCGCCGCCCAAGTCCTGGAGCAGGCCCAGGCCCTCTATGAGACCTACAAGCTCATCAGCTACCCGCGCACCGAGAGTCGCCACATCGCCGAGGATATGTTGCCCATGCTCCCGGGCATCCTCAAAGGCCTGGAACACCCCCTGGCTACCGAGGCGATCCAGCGTCTGGAGGCTGGCCACAAGCTCGGCAAGGCCTACGTGGACAGCACCAAGCTCACGGATCATCACGCCATCCTGCCCACCGGCAAGCGTCCCCAAGCCCATCTGCCGGAGGCGGTGCGTCGGGTCTTCGAGCTGGTGGTGGCGCGTTTTGTCGCCATCTTCCTGCCCGATGAGCAGGTGGAGGAGACCCGCGTCACCCTGGATATCGGTGGCGCCGACTTCATCGCCCGCGGTTCCCGGGTCCTGGACCCAGGCTGGAAGCGGGTCGATCCTCGCCTGCGGGCTATCGAGGGGGCCGAGGACGAGGAGGGTGTTCTGCCGCCCCTGACGTCCGGTCAGACCGTCCATGTCACCGGCCTGGAGGTGGTGGAAAGGGAGACCCAGCCCCCTCGTCCCTATGATGACGCGACCCTGCTGGCGGCCATGAAGAGCGCCGGGCGCGAGATCGAGGACGATGCCCTGGCGACGGCCATGAAGGAGTCCGGCCTGGGCACCCCCGCCACCCGCGCCGAGATCATCGAAAAGCTTATTCGGAGTGGCTATGTGGAGCGTCAGCGTAAACAGTTGCGGGCGACCCCCAAGGGCCTGGCCCTCATCGGCCTGGTGGCGGAGCCTCTGCGCAGCCCGGAGCTGACGGCGAATTGGGAGCAGCGGCTCAAGGATGTGGAACAGGGCCAAGGTCAAGCCGAGGACTTCTATCGCGATATCGTCGCCTGGGTGCGCCATCTCATCCCCGTCGTGGCCCAGGGTGGGGCCTTGACCCCGGAACAAGCGGCCGCCGCGAGCCGTGGCCAGGCCAGGGGCAAGCGCGGCGGGCCGCGGCACGCCAACCCAGCGCGAGCCACGGATCTGGGCCTCTGCCCACTCTGTAAAAAGGGTGAGGTGCTGGAGACCGCCAAGGCCTTCGGGTGCAGCCGTTACACCGAGGGTTGCGGCCTGACTCTCTGGAAGACCTTGGCGGGGCTCAGGCTTGACAAGGACCTGGTCCGGCAACTGCTGGCCGAGGGGCGGACGGATAGGGTCGAGGGCTTTGTCGCCAAGACCGGACGGCTCTTTGCGGCGCGCTTGAGGTTGGATCAGGATGGCAGGGTTGCCTTCGATTTCGAGGGGCCGCCCGCGGGGCGCATCCC
>JBATOB010000143.1:0-19787 GCA_049290655.1 Chromatiaceae bacterium
ACCGTGTCATGGAACGATGCTTGCTGAGCTTGAACATGGCGCGCGTCTGGCACCAGGCCGATGCCCAGCAGGCCGCCGCTGAACAGGCTGTTGCGGACGACATGGTTGGCTTCTACCACCCGAGCCGCTGGCACTCAACACGGAGGTATCAGTCACCCGTGCTGACGAGCAATCAATGGCTGAGACAGCACTTATCGCGGTGTCCGAAAAAACTTGACCACGACAATGCGCCTGCGTAAACGCTCCGGTTGTAGCTCCCTCTCTCACCCCGGATGGCTACAATATGATGGGCATGATGAGCTCGAAGAAATTTGTTGTAGCTCCCTCTCTCACCCCGGATGGCTACAATGACGACGAGGCCCGTACCCTCAAGCTGATCGTTGTAGCTCCCTCTCTCACCCCGGATGGCTACAATGCCACCGCTGCTTGACTCATCGTGTGACTCGTTGTAGCTCCCTCTCTCACCCCGGATGGCTACAATCTGGTGCGCATGGCTAATGGCATCGCTTACGTTGTAGCTCCCTCTCTCACCCCGGATGGCTACAATCGCACGCCGAAACTGTCCGACGCCCAAAAGGTTGTAGCTCCCTCTCTCACCCCGGATGGCTACAATGAGACCCTGGTACGTATTGGCATTCAAGAGGTTGTAGCTCCCTCTCTCACCCCGGATGGCTACAATGGCGACCCCTACCGCTACGAACCTTTGATTGTTGTAGCTCCCTCTCTCACCCCGGATGGCTACAATGAATTTATACCCACAGTAGCCTTAGAGAGAGTTGTAGCTCCCTCTCTCACCCCGGATGGCTACAATAAGATGCCGGCGGCGTCGGCGGCAGAGTTTGTTGTAGCTCCCTCTCTCACCCCGGATGGCTACAATAGTCCTTGATTGGCGAGCCGCCCATTGAAGGTTGTAGCTCCCTCTCTCACCCCGGATGGCTACAATATCGTGCAGGGTCTGGCCATCAGTAACAACGTTGTAGCTCCCTCTCTCACCCCGGATGGCTACAATCCCAGCGCGTGCAGCACCTTGCCGCCATTAGTTGTAGCTCCCTCTCTCACCCCGGATGGCTACAATCGGGTAGCCGGCTCAGTGGCCCTGTCTTCTGTTGTAGCTCCCTCTCTCACCCCGGATGGCTACAATTGGGGCATCCTTCATTGTGGAACCCGTGCCGTTGTAGCTCCCTCTCTCACCCCGGATGGCTACAATAGACTGCTCCCAAATCCCCATCCCGCTTAGCCTGGATGGGGATTTTTCTTTGCGATTGCATGCTTAGAAGAGCATCAACTGAGCTGATGTGACCTTTTTTTCCTGAAAAACCGGCGTACCAACCAGCAGGCGTATGCCCGCATACTGCTTCTCGGTGACGGTCATGCAGCGTACCGAGCCTGCGGGAGGTAAGTTGCTGGTTAGCCTTGCCAAGTGTTTTTTCTCCGCGTCAAGGCCATTGAGGATTCGCCCGTAGACCGACCACTGGATCATGTCGTAACCATCGTTGAGCAGAAACTTGCGAAACTGCACATAGGCGCGCTTTTCGGCTTTGGTCACCATCGGCAGGTCGAAGAAGAGGAGTAGGCGCATGTATCGCCTCGTCTCCCAACTCACCTGGCCGCCTCAATATTCCCAGCGGTGTGGCTGCAAACCGACCAGTGACGGTAAGTCGAGTTCCTTGCCTCCCCCTTCGTAAAGCCGAGCCAGGCTTTCGACGGCATATTCGATGGCGGTCAACACGGCCATATTTCCTTGTGGCATTGCGACATCGATGTTTAGCAACGCCACCAGTGCCTGCTTGTCGGCCGGAATCAGTTCAGCCCCTCCCGCGGCGCCCTGCCTGGCGACGTGCAGATCCACCACCGGACGAAAGGGTTCGATCAGGTCGTCGGCGAGATTGAAGGCGTTTTGTTCGCTGTTATGGGACAGGCCCAAGGTGGGGTGTAACCCATGGGCCACCAGCCCACGTGCGATGGCACCGCGCAACACGGCATAACCGTAGTCGAGCGCGGCGTTGGTCCAGCTTTCCTCGGTACGGTGGAAGTCCGGGCCGTAGAGTTGTGCGAAATAGTAGGCGGCGGCCTGCGCCTCCAGGTTGTCCGGATCGCCGGAGCGCACGCGGCGGGCGTGGGACGCTAGCCGGTCAGCGCCCTTCCGCCCGCACTGGCGCAGGCAAGCCGCCTGATTCTCGATCTTGCGGCGGATGACGCCGGCCCAGGCTTGTTTGGCGGCCGGGCGCGCGACCTTCAACTGCAGGCGCATCATGCGCGCGGTGCGCGAATGGGACAGAAATGGTAGGAAGATGCCGGTTGGTTGGTGGTTTTGGCCGGTGGCATAGAGGCCGATGCCGTATTCGGCACAGGCGGAGAGTACCGGATGGGTGATGATGATCTCCCGATGGTTGAGGACGATGACGGCGATGTCCTCGAAGGGCACGAAGGCGGTCTCCTCCTGCTCGATGGCGAGGGAGAAATGCTCACGCCGCAGGCGGGTGGGATGAGAGATCATGACGCTACGCCAGGCCACGGCGTTCTTCCTGCGGGGCGGGGTAGATGTTGCCGAGAACGTCGATGTGGAATTTTTCCACCGCGATTGCCGTCTTGATACCGATACCTTTAATAAGTCCGTTTTTGCCCACTTGAAGGTTGCGGTCATGCGACCACAGATGGAAGGCCCCCGTCGAACGGTCGCAACCGGTGAAGTAGCCGAAATGGGTCTCTTTCCTCAAAGTGATTTTCAATAAATCATTTGGATAGACAGAGAAGGTAAAGTCGAACCTATCATCGATGAGCGTCCATTCATCTTCATCCTTGTATGCCACGATGGCCCGGCGTGGCAATTCTCTGGCTACCGCATGGTGCACATAAACCGGCACCAGGTGGAACTTGCCGTCCTTCTTGTGGCGAAAGACATCGACGCGCAGCATGGTGTCGTTCTTGGCGATGCCACCGCGTACCGGGATGCCGGAGAGCTTGTCGATCACCATCGTCACGCTGCGGACGATGGGGCCGGTCGGATTGCCATCGCGATCCGGCTTGCGCAGCGGATTGTCGGCGGAGAATGCCTTGTCGCCCTTGCCGCCGTGCGCCTCCAGTCGTGTGCGAATCGCGGTGTAGAGCTTCTCGTTGCGATGCCAGTCGATCAGCTTGCATGTCTCAGCCTCATTTCCGGCTTCGCCAAGGTCAGTAAGCTTCAAACTGACGAGTGGCACTTTCTGTGTGACACCGCCTTGCGCCTTGAGCCGTTCTGGTTGGGCATAGATGGTGTCCTTATGTGCAGCACCGCTGTTGCGCCGCTGCGGAGCGCGCGAGACGAAGAGCGGTTTCAGGTCCGCGAGATCCCCGGCGGTATAGGTGCCGAATCGGCCCATCTCTTCCCGCAACAAGTCCGGGTCGTCGATGTGCAGCCGGCCTTCGAGTTCCTGGCGAAAATGCGGCCAGGGGTCGGGAAAATGCCGATGTAGTTGTCGGTACATTACCGGGTCAATAATCTCGCCAGTTTCCGGGTCAACGAAGCCCGCGCGGACTTTTTCCAGTGCTTTGCTGCGCGCATAGTCCGCGAGGCGCTGCACCATGGCGTGGCTGCAGGCAGCGACCACGGCGGCATCGAGGGCATGGTGGCGATCGCTGTCCCCGCGCACCTTGAGGAGGCCCCAGCGCGCTCGCAGGAAGGCCGTCGTTTGGCCACTCAATACGACGCAGCGCTTTGCCAACTTATCTTCGGCGCTGGACGCCAGTTTGAGGTTGTTTTCGACGTAGTTCTTGAAGAACTTGCAGATGTAGCGTGTGTCGTTGAGGTTGCGCTCGCGGAATTCCTCGGCGGCTTTGCCGCCAAAATCCTTGCGCAGCAGGCGCGTGCGTTTGGCGAGGCGGTAGCTCTTGTTCGATTCGACGTAGGCGACGTAGTTGCGCCAGCGTTCGCCGTTCTCGCCACCGGGAAACGAGGTCAGGTATTCGTAAGCGGTGCGGTTGCCCTTGTTGCGGTTTTCTTCGGTCAGCACCAGTACCTTGTTGTTCTTGCCGTCGTCGTAGCTGCGGGAGTAGGGCAGGGCGTGGTCGACTTCGGCATAGCCGATGTCGTGCAGCACGCGGTGCAGGTCGAGGGCTTTCAGCGAGTAGGCGCACTTGCCTTGCTGCTCGCGGTAAAGCTGGAATTTCTCGAACTCGCGGCTCTTGGCGGTGATGCCATATTCGGCGGCGAAGGCGACTTTGTCCTTTTCATTGCGCTCGCGGTATTCGTCTTGGGCCTTCTTGATCTTGTTGCGTTCGTCCAGCGGGCGGGAAAGGTCGCGGGCCATCTCGATGTGCACAGCGGTGGGTGAACCATAGGTGCGTACCAAAGCGTTCAATACCTTACGCGCCTGGTTGAGGGAACGCAGTACGACCGGGTTGCGCGGTACGTCGAGGTCGTCGTTGAAGACCATGCGACCGTCCTTGTCGCGGCGGGAGTAGAACGGCGGCAGATATTTGTGCGCGCCCGTGCCGGCTTCGTGCAACTGGCTGTGGTGATAGCCCGCCGCGACGCAGGCTTCGTCATAGCGCAGGCCGATTTCCATGTGCGGAACGATCTTGCGCAACGCCTTGAGCGAGAGCGCGTGGAACTTGTCGAAGCTGATTTCGGCAAGGGCGTCGATTATTGCCTGCCCGCCGGGCAGGGGCAGCTTGCGCAACTCGGCGTCGACCTCATTGCCATCCTTGAAGACGGACAGGACGCGGGCGATATTGTCGAGCAGCGTTGGGTCGCCGCCGGTCGCGGCGCCGGCCATGCCTTCCCATTCGGTTTCCAGCCCTTTGTCTTTGAGCGTCTTGCGCAGTTCCTGCCAGGCGGGGAGCTTGACCAGTCTTTCAGCCTCGGGGTCTTTGGGCTTGGTATCGGCAAGTTGCTTGCCGGCGGGGTAGTTCAGGCCGGCGAACTTGAAGCTGTCGGGCAGTAGCCCAGCCTTGGTCAGGGCTGTGCGTAGGTGCTCGTATTTGAAGTCGCCGGCGCGTTTGTAGGGCAGCGGCAGGGCGACGCGACGTTCTTCCTCGTTGAGCGCCCGCGTCGCGCCATCGACGACGACGCGCAGGTTGTTGAGCCGGGTGAGCCAGACGTGGCGCTCGGCGGTGAAGCTGGCTTTCGGGGCGCGGTATTCGTCGCGCTCGAATGTGCATTTGCCGAGCATCTTGAGCAGGTCGGCGCCGGCTAGTGGTGGTTTTTGTTCCCAGAACAGGCCGCTCTTGCGGTCGCCGTTGCCGAGAATGGCGGCTTCCAGTTCGATGCTAGCCTGCGGGTTGCAGAGTTCGCGCTGTCGCCGGAACAGCAGGGCCAGTTCCTCGCTCAACAGGACGCGCGACAGCGCCTTGCCGTAGTCGCCCTGCTTGTTGCGCTGGGCATCGGGAAATTCGGCGAGCACCATTTCGGCGGCGCTGCGGTAACCCTTTTCGCTCATGCGCTTTTGTGTGTCGGACAAGCCCTTCTTGACCTTGCCGCCTTCGCCCTTGGCATCGCCTTCGGCCTTTTTTTCCTCGGCCTTGCTGATCCAATGGAAGCCGCGATGCTTGCACAGGTGGTAGATGACGCATGCCCACTCATCGGCATCAAGCTTGCCGTCGAGGCCGGCAAGGCGTAGGCCCCAGGGCGATTGGGGGCTTGCCGCTTGGAGAAGCTTCGCATCGGCGATTAGCCCATCGCGCATAAGCAGGCGTGCGAGCTTAGTCAGCCGCCAAGCGCGACGACGCAGGCGGCGACGCATCAGGCGCGCGGTACGCCGAGCGAGATTCAGCGATTCGCCTTCCTTGGCGGTTTCCGCCTTGTCGAAGCATCGTACTCCCAAGCCTAGGATGCGGTTTTCTCCCATTACACACCATCCCACCGAGGCGATGCCAATATCGAAGCCAAAGGTGAGTGGTCCTAAGTACTTGTCATCCATGTGTTCCTCCTACATAATGTTCTTCGTAGCTATCCGGGGTGAGAGCCGTTGCTACAATAAAGGTGAATAACCTGTACCCAGCCCGGCGGGGCAACCCGCCGGGTTTTTTCATTTTATGCTCCTAAAATGACCATTCATATTCAGTGCCCGGGGCGGAATAAGTAACCTCATATACCCCCAGCAGTTCCCGGACGGCTGAAATTTACGCACTCCAAGCCAGGGGTTGGGCCCGATAGTCTAGATGCCGGGGCCTTACCCCACGCCGTCCAGGACCAGCCGTAGGGCTAGACCGATAAAGAGCAAGCCCGCGCCACGATCTAGCCACAGGCCCGCGGCCGGGCGGCGGGCGAGCAGCCGGCCTAAGCTCCCCGCCGCGAAGGCAATCACCCCGAACACCAGGATGGTCTGCGCCGCAAAGACAATTCCGAGCTGTACCATCTGCAGGGCCAGGTTGCCTTGGGCGGGGTTGGTGAATTGCGGCAGAAAGGCGAGAAAGAAGAGTGCCACCTTGGGGTTGGTGGCATTGGCGATGAAACCCCGGCGCACATAGCGCGACCAGGGTTCGCGCTCGCCCCCCGCGCGAGAAGCCAGGCGGGGTGCGGTGGCATTGCGCAGGGTCTGGACCCCGATCCAGCCCAGATAGGCGGCCCCCGCCAGCTTCAGCAGCAAAAATGCCGTTGGCGACGAGGCAAGCGCCGCGCTGACCCCCAGGGCTGCCCACAAGGTATGGGTGAAGCAACCCAGGGCGCAGCCGACGGCGATGCCGAAACCCGCCGCGCGACCCCGGGCCAGGCTTTGACCCAGCACCATCAGATTGTCCGGGCCAGGCGCGAGGGTAATCACGACGGAAACGGCGAGAAAGCCCAACAGGGTTTCGAGAGTCAGCATGGGGGTAAGGGGCGGCGGCAACAAGGTTGTGAGATAAGGGGCGCGGGGGATTCTGTGGTGCGGGCGGGCCCGCGTCAAATATCCGCATGATCGGGACTGGGAAAACCTGCCCTCGGTTGATTATGTTACTGACCGAGAGGAGGGGGGTAGGGGGCGCCACGGGTTGGGCGCCTCCAAGGGTGTGGCGAGTCCTTGCAATTAAGGATCTTGATTCCATAATTGCAATCATGATCACGCGACTTCTTCAAGCCAGACTGGAACAACGCCTGCGGCAATTTCCCGCCGTCGCCTTGCTCGGCCCGCGCCAGGTCGGCAAGACGACCCTGGCCCGCGCCTGTGCGACCGCCAGGACCGGGGTTTATCTAGACCTGGAGAATCCCGCCGATCTGGAAAAGCTTGCCGACGCCCGTGGTTATCTTGGCGCCCAGGCTGGCCGCCTGACGGTCATCGACGAGGTGCAGCGTGCCCCAGGGCTGTTCCAAGTATTGCGCGGACTGATCGATGAACGCATTCGGGCGGGCGAGCCAGCCGGACACTTCCTGCTGTTAGGCTCCGCCTCCATCGAACTGCTGCGCCAGTCCAGCGAAAGCCTGGCGGGGCGCATTGCTTATCTGGAGCTCGGCCCCTTCGATCCCCTTGAGGTGGCACCCCTGGGGCAGTCCCCACTCCTATCCCGGCTTTGGAGCCGGGGTGGCTTCCCGCGCAGCTTCCTGGCCGAGACGGACGCGGACAGCGTCACTTGGCGCGAGTCCTTCATCCGGACCTATCTGGAGCGCGACATCCCCCAGCTCGGCCCGCGCATCCCAGCGGAGACCCTGCGTCGCTTCTGGACCATGCTTGCCCACGCCCAGGGCGGCCTGCACAACGCCGCGGACTTAGCGCGGTCCTTGGCGGTGGATGGCAAGACCGTCGCCCGGTATCTGGACCTGATGGTGGACCTGCTCCTGGTCCGGCGCTTGCCGCCTTATTTCGCCAACGTCCGGAAGCGGCTGGTCAAGTCCCCCAAGGTTTACGTGCGCGACAGCGGACTGGTCCACACCCTGCTGCGGCTGGATGACCTCGACGACGTGCTCGGCCACCCGGTGGCCGGTGCCAGTTGGGAGGGCTTCGTCATCGAGATCCTGTTACGCGCCGCCCCGGAGCGCACCCAGGCCAGCTTCTACCGCACCGCTACCGGAGTGGAACTGGACCTGATGCTGGAACTGCCTGGCAACCAGCTTTGGGCCATCGAGATCAAGCGTGGCCTGGCACCCAAGGTCGAGCCTGGCCTGCGTATCGCCCTGGCGGACCTGTGCCCGCGGCGCGCCTTCCTGGTCTATGCCGGGGACGAACGCTATTCAAAGGGCGACGGGATCGAGGCCATCGGGGTGGGGGATCTGGCGCAAGAGCTGGCGACCCTGGCAGGCTGAGACAAGGGATTCGTCCGAACACCATCCAACCTGATCCGCGCCAGGTATCTGGCAAGCCAGGCTACAGAGGATCGCCACCGGCAGGTTTCAGAGCAGTCAATCGGCGAGGAAGGCTGGAAGCCGTGGCGTACCGACCGGGGCGCCATTTATCCGGGTGGCACCCTGCTTCATCTGTCCGCGTGTTCCGTCTTGACGCTTTCTTAACGCGGATAGCCCCGGTATTGGTCACTTCTTGACCCGAAACCTCCTAGAGTACATTCCGTACCCTTTCACATTCACAGGAGGCGTTATGGACCTGGTCTACCTCTTCGCCGTACTGGCGTTCTTCGGCGTGACCGCTGCGCTGGCGGCGGCTTTCGAAAAATTACGGAAGCGCTGACATGAGCGCCCTTTATCTCATCGCGCTACTGGCGGCGGCCGGGGTGTTCGTCTACCTGGTCATCGCGTTATTCTTTCCGGAGAAATTTTCATGACCGGCAATGGCTATCTGCAAATCGGCATCTATCTGGCCGCGCTACTGCTCCTGGCCTGGCCGCTGGGGCTGTACATGGCGCGCGTCTACGCCGGCGAATTGCCAATCTATGTGCGCTGGTCGCGTCCGCTGGAAAATGGGCTTTATCGACTGGCCGGTATCAAGCCGGACGAAGGCATGACCTGGCTGCGCTATGCGTTGGCCTTCCTGGCGTTCAACCTGCTCGGATTGCTGGCGGTCTATGCCTTACAGCGGCTACAACTCTGGCTGCCGCTGAATCCGCGGGCGCTGGCCAACGTCACGCCGGATTCCGCCTTCAACACGGCGGTGAGCTTTGCCACCAACACCAACTGGCAGGGCTATGGCGGCGAGACGACGATGAGTCATCTCACCCAGATGCTCGGCCTCAACGCGCAGAACTTCGTTTCCGCCGCCAGCGGCATGGCCGTGCTGGTGGCCGTGGTGCGCGGCTTTGTCAAACGCGAAGCGGACAACATCGGCAACTTCTGGGTCGATCTGGTGCGCTCGACCCTGTACATCCTGTTGCCGCTGTCGCTGATCCTGGCTGTGGTGCTGGTCAGCCAGGGCGTGGCGCAGACCTTCGCGTCGTCGCAAACCGTCGAACTCAGCCAGCCGGTGCAATACGAAAAGGCGAAACTGGATACCGAAGGCCAGGCCGTGCAGGACGCCGCGGGCAAGCCGGTGATGGAAGCGGTCACCGAAACGAAACAGACCATCGCCGTCGGCCCGGCTGCCTCCCAGGTTGCGATCAAGCAGCTCGGCACCAACGGCGGCGGCTTCTTCAACGTCAATTCCGCGCATCCGCTGGAGAACCCGACGCCGTTGTCCAACTGGCTGGAAATGCTGGCCATCCTGCTGATTCCGGCGGCCTTGTGCATCACCTTCGGCAAGATGGTGGGCGACATCCGCCAGGGCGTCGCCATCCTCGCGGCGATGACCATCGTGCTGGTCGGGCTGGGCGCGGTGTGCATCGGCGCGGAACAGGCCGGCAATCCGCTGTTCGAGCGGCTTGGCCTGGCAACTCAGGCCTCCGACCTCGCCGCCGGCGGCAACATGGAAGGCAAGGAGACGCGCTTCGGCATTGTCAATTCAGCAATCTGGGCCACCGCCACCACGGCCGCCTCCAACGGCTCGGTCAACGCCATGCACGACTCCTTCACCCCGCTCGGCGGCCTGGTGCCCATGTGGTTGATGCAACTGGGCGAAGTCATCTTCGGCGGCGTCGGTTCCGGCCTTTACGGCATGCTGATGTTCGCCATCGTGGCGGTGTTCGTCGCCGGGCTGATGATCGGCCGCACACCGGAATATCTGGGCAAGAAGATCGAGGCCTTCGAGGTCAAGATGGCCGCCGTTGCCATCCTGGTGCCTCCGCTGGCAGTGCTGCTCGGCGCGGCCGTCGCGGTGGTGGTGGATGCTGGCGTGGCCGGTGTCGCCAACCCTGGCGCCCATGGCTTCTCGGAAATCCTCTATGCCTTCTCGTCGGCCGGCAACAACAACGGCAGTGCCTTCGCCGGCCTGTCGGCCAACACCCCCTTCTACAACGGCATGCTCGGGCTGGCGATGCTGATGGCGCGCTACTGGTTGGTGATTGCGGTGCTGGCCATCGCCGGCTCGCTGGCGGCCAAGAAAATCGTCCCCGCCTCGGCCGGCACGCTACCCACCCATACCCCGCTGTTCGTGCTGCTGCTGATCGGCAGCGTCATCGTCGTCGGCGCCCTCACCTTCCTCCCGGCGCTGGCGCTGGGGCCGGTGGTCGAACAGTTGCAGATGCTAGGCGTGCGCTAAGGAACATCCCATGAAAAAAACACCTTCCCTGTTCGATTCGAATCTGCTGCAAACCGCGGCACGGGATGCGCTCAAGCGCCTGTCGCCGCGCTACCAACTGAAGAACCCGGTGATGTTCGTGGTCTGGCTGGGTAGCCTCCTGACCAGCGGGCTGTTCATCCATGCGCTGGTCGGCCAGGGCGACGCGCACGGTGTGGAAACCCCGGGCTTCATCCTCGCCATCACCCTCTGGCTATGGTTCACGGTGCTGTTCGCTAACTTTGCCGAGGCGATGGCGGAAGGGCGTGGCAAGGCGCAGGCGGCGGCACTCAAAGGCCTGAAAAAGACCGTGTTCGCCAAGAAGCAGATGGAACCAGGGTACGGCAGCCCATGGAACACGCTACCAGCGGAAGACCTGCGCCGTGGCGACGTGGTGCTGGTCGAGGCCGGCGACACTATCCCGGGGGACGGCGAGGTCATCGAGGGCGTCGCTTCGGTGGACGAATCCGCCATCACTGGCGAATCGGCCCCGGTCATCCGCGAGTCGGGCGGCGACTTCAGTGCCGTGACCGGCGGCACCCGCGTGCTGTCCGACTGGCTGGTGGTACGCATCAGCGTCAATCCGGGCGAGACCTTCCTTGATCGCATGATCGGCATGGTGGAAGGCGCGAAACGACAGAAGACGCCGAACGAGATCGCCCTGACCATCTTGCTGGTGGCGCTGACCCTGACCTTTCTGCTGGCCACGGCGACTTTGCTGCCGTTCTCGATCTACAGTGTGGCAACGGCGGGTAGCGGTGCGGTCATCAGCATCACCGTGCTGATCGCGCTGTTGGTCTGCCTGATCCCGACCACCATCGGTGGCCTGCTCTCCGCCATCGGCGTGGCGGGCATGGGCCGCATGCTGGGCAAGAACGTGATCGCCACCTCGGGTAAGGCGGTCGAGGCGGCCGGCGACGTCGACGTGCTGCTGCTCGACAAGACCGGCACCATCACGCTGGGCAATCGCCAGGCCACCGCCTTCCTGACCGCGCCCGGCGTGACCCCGGCGGAACTGGCGGAAGCCGCGCTGCTGGCCTCGCTGGCGGACGAGACGCCGGAAGGGCGTTCCATCGTCGTTCTCGCCAAGGAGACCCTGCATCAGCGCGGCCGGGACATTCATGCCGACGGCGCCAGCTTCGTCCACTTCACCGCGCAGACCCGCATGAGCGGTATCGACTGGCAGGGCCGTATCATCCGCAAGGGCGCGGCGGATTCGGTGCGTGGCTACGTCGAAGCTCAGGGCGACACCTGGCCGCGGCCGGTGCAGGAAGCGGTGGACGACATCGCCCGGCGCGGCTCGACGCCGCTGGCCGTGGTCGATGGCCCACGCGTGCTCGGCGCCGTGGAACTGAAGGACATCGTTAAGGGCGGCATCAAGGAACGCTTCATCGAACTGCGGCGCATGGGCATCAAGACCATCATGATCACCGGCGACAACCGCCTCACCGCCGCCGCCATCGCCGCCGAGGCCGGGGTCGACGACTTCCTCGCCGAGGCGACGCCGGAAGCCAAGCTCAAACTGATCCGCCAGCATCAGGCCGAAGGCCGACTGGTGGCGATGACCGGCGACGGCACCAACGACGCCCCGGCGCTGGCCCAGGCCGATGTCGCGGTGGCGATGAACACCGGCACCCAGGCCGCCAAGGAGGCGGGCAACATGGTCGATCTGGATTCCAACCCGACCAAGCTGATCGAGATCGTCGAGACCGGCAAACAGATGCTGATGACACGCGGTTCGCTGACCACGTTCTCGATCGCCAACGACATCGCCAAATACTTCGCCATCATCCCGGCCGCCTTCGCCACCACCTACCCGGCGCTCGGCGCGCTCAATGTGATGGGCCTGGCGACGCCAGCCTCGGCCATCCTGTCGGCGGTGATCTTCAACGCACTGATCATTGTCGCGCTGATCCCGCTGGCGCTGAAAGGGGTCGCCTACCGCCCGCTTGGCGCGGCCGCCATCCTCAACCGCAACTTGTTGGTCTATGGGCTCGGCGGCCTGATCGTGCCGTTCATCGGCATCAAGGCTATCGACCTGATTTTGGTCGGGCTGAACCTGGCTTAACGAAGTGTTGGAATTCATGGGCAATCCATCCAAACCCGTCATACCGGCGAAGGCCGGTATCCAGGTCACCTTAATTTCATCTCGTCGTCAGGACTGGATCCCGGCCTTCGCCGGGGTGACAGGTTTTTTATCCCTGTTTAGGAGAAAATCATGCTGAAAGAACTGAAACCCGCCTTCGTCATGCTGTTGGCGCTGACCGCGCTCTCCGGCATCGCCTACCCCCTGCTGGTCACCGGCATCGCGCAAGGGCTGTTCCCTGATGCAGCGAACGGCAGCCTGATCGAACAAAGTGGCCGGCTGGCCGGCTCCGCCCTGATCGGCCAGCCCTTCAGCGACCCGAAATACTTCTGGGGCCGCCCCTCCGCCACCGGCCCGGTGCCCTACAACGCCGCGGCCTCCAGCGGCAGCAACCAGGGCCCGCTGAACCCGGCGCTGGAGGAAGTGGTGAAGGCCCGCATCGCCGCCCTGAAAACCGCCGATCCAAGCCAGACCGCGCCGATCCCGGTCGACCTGGTCACCGCCTCCGCCAGCGGCCTCGACCCGCACATCAGCCCCGCCGCCGCCGCTTGGCAAGCCCCGCGCATCGCCCGCCTGCGCGGCCTGTCACCCGATGCCGTGCGCGGCCTGGTCGAGCAACACACGCAAGGCCGCCAGTTCCGTGTGCTCGGCGAAGCCAGGGTCAATGTGTTGCAACTGAATCTGGCGCTGGATGCAATGCGGCGGTGAACCCTGTAGCGCCTGTTGCCGTTAAGCTACACTATACGCATGATCAAGCACTTCAGACATCGAGGCCTCAAAGCCTTTTTCGAGACCGGGAGCAAGGACGGCATACAGCCT
Source organism: Chromatiaceae bacterium (assembly GCA_049290655.1). Lineage (GTDB taxonomy): Bacteria > Pseudomonadota > Gammaproteobacteria > Chromatiales > Chromatiaceae > M0108. The sequence goes on from JBATOB010000143.1 coordinate 13,396, forward strand.
GACCACGCTTCTCGACTTGGACGTCAACTAAAGCATCTTGATCCAGCAAAACGACCGGACGACATGAACATCCCGGGTTGGCGGCTACATCCCCTGACAGGCGATCTGAAAGGACAGTGTTTAATTTCGGTCAATGGCAACTGGCGGCTCACCTTCGCGTTCGATGGTGACGATGCCGTCTTGGTCGATTATCAGGACTACCACTAGGAGAAGACGATGAGTCCCATGTTCAACCCTCCACACCCAGGCGCAACCTTGGGCGAAGACATCCTCCCCGCCCTGGGCTTGACCGTGACCGATGCGGCAAGGCAACTTGGCATCACCCGTACCGCCCTGTCCCGCATCCTCAACGGCCATGCCGGCATTTTCCCCGAAATGGCCCGCCGTATCGAATCCTGGCTAGGACCGGAACGCGGCGGCCGCGCGGAAATTTGGCTAGGCATGCAGATGGACTACGACTTGTGGATTGCTGAGCAACGCCCGGCGCCACTCGTCGAACGGGCGCCGGAGTTGCTGGCGGCGTGATCCTGGTCCTGCGGCTCCTATGGAAGCCCCCCACCCGTCCCGACCCCGACGCCCTGCTAGTCAGGCTGTAAGCAGAGCAAGTGCGCGACGCCGCAGCAAGCTCAAGATCTTCTTTGGCGCCAGTCCGGGCGTAGGCAAGACCTGCGCCATGCTGGTAGCGGTGCGCAAATTGCGCGATCAGCTCGCTGTGCGCGAGTTGTCGCTACGCCGCAACACCGACCGGGTCGACGAGGACGTGGTGGCCTACCGGTGCGACCAGACACAACGGAATGAGTGGAGATGGCCTCCATGCGGTTGCCTGCAACCTCACCGCTCGCTGACCTGGGTCGCGTCCAGCGCGAGATTCAGGGTCAGCACATTCACCTGGCTTCGCCAAGCACGCCAAACTGGCGGTCTTGCGTGTGCTGTTCGACCAGGCCACGAACCATCTTTACGTTTTTTTAATGTGGGGGCCGCTAACCTGACATAAGTACAGGAATCGACATGACTATCGCACGACCAGAACAGGAACCTCCCTCGCAACCTTCGTCCGAAAACAGGACATGTATCGGTATCGCCCTGGTGGGAGAAGACATCCAGGTCGCGGCGCGTGACGGTGACTGCGAAATTGTACCGGGCCACTTCCCCGTAAACCCGCTCGGCACTGCAGCGCTGCTGAAATCTCTTGTCGACGCGAGGTGGAATTCCGCCGGCGCGTGCGCAGGCAACTGCCTGAAGCCGGCCGGGTAGCGAGTGCGTACTGAGGTAACTTGTGCCATGCCAGCCACCGACAGCCATCTGATCCGACACTTTCGCCAGATCCTGCTCTGGCCGCTGCAGCTCGAAGTCCTCGCCGGCGAGGCGGGGCAGGAAAATCCCTGGGACATCCTCGAACACGCCGACAGTCCGTGGAGCCGGGTCGAATGTGATGCAGCGCATGACCCGCTGGAATCGAGGGAGCGGCAGTACAAGGAGTTCGTCGCCTTCCTGCCTTATGTGCAGCGCTTCATCTATGGCGAGAATCGCTCCCCGGGCGTACGCCCGGACGATCCGCCGAGTGTCGCCCCGATGCTGGCGTTCCGCCGCCACGACGTGGCCGGCCTGCGCATCACGCTGCGCCCCGGCGATGCGCCGCTGCTGCTCAACGTGGCGCATGTCGACTTGCACTTCTTCTTCGATATCGACGTGGTGTTTCTCAAGGTCGAGGTCCAGGCCGATGACCTGCCCTGGGCGACCGCCCTGGAACTGCTGCACCGCTTCGGCCGCGCCTACCCGTCCGGCTGGGACGAAAACGGACAGGGCGTGCACAACGCCTTTCGCACGGAATGGCTGGGACAGGATGGCGAAGTGCTGGTCACCTCCGATTCCGAGAAGCGCGAGAAATTCCTCTCCTTCGTCTGCGAGCATCGCGCGCCCTGCATCGCCTCGCACTGGGCCTTTCTGCTGCGCCCACTGGTGCTCGAACATGCCGACGAAGCAGGCGCGGTGCGCTACCGCCAGCTCGAATACCATCGCATGCCGATGATGGCCTATCTGGCCATGGACGATCCACGCGCCATCTCGCCCGACGATTTCATCCATCTCGGCCTGATCAATTCGTTTCGCCCCGACGACACTCTGCCCCGCCGCGATCCATCAGTAGCTGAGTTCGAAGCCCGCTACTGCGACGACCGCTACTGGACGGACAGCGACAGCGGACCCAATACGCGCACCCTATGCACGGGCAACACCCTGATCGTAGTGGGCGACGCCCATTCGAGTTACTTCCGCAACGAAGTGCATGGCTTGCTGGCCCAGTTCCGCCACCAGTTCCTGCTGCTGTTCCTCATCGCGCATTTCCACCGTGCCGCGCTGCTGCTGTTTTCCGACCGCATGGTGGATGCCATCAACGACCTGGATATCCGCGACGCCAAATCGCAACTGCGCTTCCGCAAACGCATCCGTGAAACCTTCGAGGTGTTTTTGCGCTTCACCCATCGCTACTGGTTCCACGAACTTTCCGAACGCGCCCAGGTGCAGGGACTGTTCCAGCGCTGCTCGGCCTATCTGGGCAATGACGCCAAATACCGCGACGTCAAGGAAGAAGTGCGCGACATGAGCCAATACCTGGAAAACGACACCCAGCGCCGCCAGTCCAATACCGTGGTACGGCTGACCGTGGTGACCACCTTCGGTCTGATCGGCACGGTCGCCACCGGTTTCCTGGGCATGAACCTGCTGGCCGAAGCCGATGCCCCCGTGCTGGTGAAGATCGGCTATTTTTTCGGCATCCTGCTGACTGCTGCGACGCTCACGCTGTTCACCGTCGCCAAATCCAAACCGCTGTCCAATTTCCTCGAAGCCCTGGCCGATGGCCGCGTCACCCCAACTGCGGCATTCGCATTGCTGCGCCGGATACGGCACGGCAAAGGGCAAGACAATATGGATAAATGACATGGCCTTGGACAACGATACCCGCCCCAATCCTGACGCCCTGCTGGCCAAACTGGCGGCCGAGGAAGTTCGCGCGGCGCGCGGCAAGCTGAAGATTTTCTTCGGCGCCAGCCCGGGCGTCGGCAAGACTTACGCCATGCTGGTGGCGGCAGGGCAGTTGCGGGCGCAGGGGGTGGATGTCGTGGTTGGCGTGGTCGAGACCCACGGCCGTTCGGAGACCGCGGCACTCCTGCGGGGGCTGGAAGTTCTCCCTCCGCGGGAAATCGCCTACAAGGGCCACCTGCTCAAGGAGTTCGACCTGGACGCGGCGCTGGCGCGCAAGCCGGGATTGCTGCTGATGGACGAGTTGGCGCATTCCAACGCCGCCGGTTCGCGTCATCCCAAACGCTGGCAGGATGTGGAGGAACTGTTCGCCGCCGGCATCGACGTCTACACCACCGTCAACGTGCAGCATCTGGAAACGCTCAACGACGTGGTCAGCGGCATCACCGGCATCAAGGTGTGGGAGACGCTGCCGGACCGCTTGTTCGACATGGCGGACGAGGTGGTGCTGGTCGATCTGCCGCCGGATGAGCTGTTGCAGCGGCTGAAGGAAGGCAAGGTTTACCTACCGCAACAGGCGGAGCGGGCGATCCAGAATTTTTTCCGCAAGGGCAATCTGCTCGCCTTGCGCGAGTTGTCGCTGCGCCGTACCGCCGACCGGGTGGACGAGGACGTGGTGGCCTACCGGCGCGACCAGTCGGTGACCCCGGTCTGGCCGACGCAGAACTCGCTGCTGGTTTGCATCGGCCCCGAGCCGGGCGGCGAGAAGCTGGTGCGCAATGGCGCCCGCCTAGCGGCGCAGTTCGATGTGCCCTGGCATGTCATTTATGTGGAAACGCCCGAGCTGCTGCGCCTGCCGGAGGCACGGCGCACGCGCCTGCTGAGAATCCACAAGCTGGCCGCCGAACTGGGCGCGAAAACCGCCACCCTCCCCGGTGAGGATGCCGCGCTGGTCGCACTGACTTACGCCCGCGAACACAACCTGGGTAAGATCGTCCTCGGCCGCCGCTCCGTGGGCTGGCGCGCCTACCGTTTCCCCTGGCAGCGCCGCTTCAGCACGCGCTTGGGCGCCCTCGCCCCGGATATCGACCTGATCCTGGTGGAACTGGGCGGCGAAGCGCGCGAAGACGTCGCGCAAGCGGTCAAAACCCCGTTCGCGAACCCCATCGGCAAGGCTGGTGGCCGCATCGGCTGGCGCCAGCACGGCCTGGCATTGGCCGCCGTCGTCGCGGTGACCCTGCTCGCCACGCCGCTGCACGACATCCTGGAGTTGGCCAACATCGTCATGTTGTTCCTGCTGGCGGTGCTGTTTGCCGCGTTCAAACTCGGGCGCGGCCCGGCGCTGCTGGCTTCATTCTTGTCGGTGGCGGCCTTCGATTTCTTCTTCGTCTCGCCGCGGTTTACGTTTGCGGTCCACGATGCCCAGTATCTGGTCACCTTCGCCGTGATGCTGGCGGTCGCCCTGAGTATCGCCCACCTGACCACCGGCCTGGGCTTCCAGGCGCGCGTGGCGGCAAGCCGCGAGCGGCGCATGCGCGCGCTTTATGAAATGGCGCGGGAGCTATCGAGCGCACTGGTGCTGGAGCAGATCGAAGAAATCGGCGACCGCTTCGTCTCCAGCACCTTCGGCGTCCATGCCCATCTGCTGCTACCCGACGACCAGGGCAAGCTGCCCGTCAACTTTTCGCGCGGCGAGGTGCTCGACCTGGGCATCGCGCAATGGGCGCTGGATCACGGTCAAGCCGCCGGTTGCGGCACCGATACCCTACCGGCCAGCCCATTTCTCTATGTTCCGTTGAAGGCCACCATGCGGGTGCGTGGCGTCATGGCCATCGCGCCGCGCCAGGAAGGCGGTTTGCTCAACCCGGAACAACAGCGCCTGCTCGATACCTTCGCCGCACTGATCGGCATCGCGCTGGAACGGGTGCACTACATCGCTGTTGCCCAGGAAGCCCTGGTCAGTATGGAATCGGAACGCCTGCGCAATGGTTTGTTGTCCAGTATCTCGCACGATCTGCGCACCCCGCTGACAGCACTGATCGGCCTGATCGACGCGATGATGTTGATCGAGCCGAAACTGCCGCCACCGCACCAGGAATTCGCCGGCGCGATCCGCGAACAGGCGCTGCGCACCAACGCCCAGGTGAACAACCTACTCGACATGGCGCGCCTGCAGGCTGGCAAGGTCTCCCTCAAGCGCGAATGGCAACCCCTGGAAGATGCCGTTGGTTCAGCGTTACAAGCCTGCGCCACTGTCCTCGGTGGCCATACCGTGCGCATCGACTTGCCGGGCGACCTGCCCGAGCTGGAGCTGGATGCGGTGTTGATGGAACGGGTGTTCAGCAATCTGTTGGAAAACGCCGCGAAATACACGCCACGGGGCAGCATCATCGAAATTTCCGCCCGCGTCGCCGGGGCGGATATCGAGGTCTCGGTCTGCGACAACGGACCCGGCCTGCCACCCGGCCGCGAGCAGGTCATCTTCGAGAAATTCGCCCGTGGCCAGGAGGAAAGCCCCATCGTCGGCGTCGGGCTGGGGCTGGCCATCGTGCGCGCCATCGTCATCGCGCATGGCGGCCGTGTCTGGGCGCGCAACCGGGCAGGGGACCGGCACCTCCAAGCTGGCGCCTGCTTCCTCTTCACCCTGCCAATGGGCCAGCCACCGGCTATCAAGGAATCGGAATGAGCGAACCGGCCGTGAACCTGGTGCTGATCGAAGACGACAAGGAAATTCGCCGCTTCCTGCATAGCGCCCTCGGCGCGTCCGGCTTCCAGGTCTGGCAAGCGGAAACCGCCGAACGTGGCCTGATCGAGGCTGCCACCCGCCAGCCGGAATTGATCATTCTCGACCTGGGACTGCCCGACCGGGATGGCCTCGATGTCATCCGCGATCTGCGCGCCTGGACCCCCATTCCCATACTGATTCTCTCCGCGCGTGGCGAGGAAGCCCAGAAGGTGGCGGCCCTGGATGCGGGCGCCGACGACTATTTGACCAAGCCCTTTGGCGTACCGGAATTGCTGGCCCGCCTGCGCGCCCTGCTGCGCCGGGTGGTCCGCATCGAGGACGGTGGCAAAGCCCTGGTCGAGTTTGGCAATCTGCGCATTGACCTGGCCCACCGCACGGTCACGCGTGCCAATCAGGCCGTGCACCTGACGCCGATCGAATACCGCATGTTGACTGTGCTGCTCACCCACGCCGGTCGCGTCCTGACGCACCGGCAATTGCTCAAGGAGGTCTGGGGACCGTCGCATGTGGATCGCATTCATTACCTGCGGGTCTTCATGGCCGGCCTGCGCCGCAAACTGGAAGACGAACCGGCGCGGCCCCAACACCTGCTCACCGTGTCCGGGGTTGGCTATCGGCTGGAAATAGAGGTGGCCCCGGAGAATCGGACACCGGTCTAAGTGATAGC
>JBATOB010000144.1:0-5463 GCA_049290655.1 Chromatiaceae bacterium
GCCTAGAGGCGAGCGGGCTCGGGGCGCGCCTGCCCGAGACTCGGGTGCCGGCCGAAATCCAGGCCCTAGTGGTCGCCTTCAACGCCATGCTGGCGCGACTTGAGGACAGCTTTCGGCGCCTGTCGGAGTTCTCCTCGGACATCGCCCATGAATTGCGCACACCGGTCGGCAACCTGATGATCCAGACTCAGGTCGCACTCTCCAGTGCCCGCGACATCGAGAAATACCGGGAGATCCTCTATTCGAACCTGGAAGAATACGAACGCATGGCCAAAATGATCGGCGACATGCTCTTTCTTGCCCAGGCGGACAATGGGTTGCTGAAGCCAGGTACCGCTGTGGTAGACCTGGCCGCCGAGGTTCGAGACCTGTTCGATTGCTTCGATGCCTGGGCGGAGGAACGGGGTGTCGCGCTCACCCTGGACGGCGCCGCCGCCGTGCCCGGGGATCGTTTGATGTTGCGTCGCGCCCTGAATAATCTCCTGGCGAACGCCATCCACCACACGCCTGCCGATCAGGGGGTGCGGGTCCGTCTGGAGACCGATGCCGAGGTGACAAGGGTGATGGTCGAGAACCCCGGTCCAGCGATCCCGGCAGAACACCTGCCGCGCCTGTTCGACCGCTTTTACCGCGTCGATCCCGCCCGCCGCCGCCAAGGCGAAGGCGCCGGACTTGGGTTGGCCATCGTCAAATCCATCTGCGAGGCGCATGGCGGGACCATTGGGGTCAAATCTGACGATCAGGTAACGAGTTTCATGCTCCAGTGGTCATCCTCTCCGCGGGCGATGACGATCTTGTCGCCGCGGGGAGGCACATGACCAGGGAGTTGCGGGAACTCTCCCGGCGATCGAGCTGGTAGCCCTCGGACGCGGCGTACTCGGTCAGGTTGATGAGGATCTTGAAGCGGTCCAACTTGTTGCGCTGGCGCAGGGTGTCGGAGGGCCCAGAATTTATCGCATGCGAAAGTCTCACGCCTCCCCTCTCCCGCCGTCCTGGCCCAGGACCTCTGCAACGGCCGAGGGTCTCGATCACTAGGAGCACGACCGAGATGACCTTGGCGATCAGGGCGCCGCCGCTCAGGGAGACGATGTGGCCAGGAGCACGGTCCCCATCTGGCTGCGGTCGCCAAACTTGAGCACGGTGGCGATGGCGTTCACCACCAGGGTTGCAAAGAGTTGCCAGGCATCGTGGTGCGCTGGATTGTCCAGGTCGCCGATAAAGAAGCCAAAGTTGAGGGTCAGGGAGAGAATGATGAAGAAGGCGAAGACCACCTTTTCCGGATTCATGGATGTCACTCAAAGAAAGGAAAAGGTGACATCAAAGAGCCGTTCCACGGCCGTGATCTGGCGTTTGTCGGCCAGGAACAGGACAACCCGATCCTCCGGTTCGATGCGGCTATCGTGGTGAGGAAAGATGAATTGGCCCTGGCGAGAGATGGCGCCGATGCTGACCCCGGGGGGCAAGGCCAGTTTGGCGATGGGGCGGCCAATGACGCGGGAGGAGCGGCTGTCGCCATGGACGGTGATTTCGATGGCCTCGGCGGCACCGCGACGCAGAGAATGCACCGCCTCCACGTCGCCGCGACGAATATGGGTGAGCAGGGCTCCAATGGTGACCTGGGCTGGAGACACGGCAATATCGATGGTGGTGTCCTGCACCAAATCCACGTAACTGGGGCTGTTGACGATGGCAATGGTCTTGCGCACCCCAAGCCGCTTGGCCAGGGTCGCGGACAAAATATTGGCCTCCTCGTCGTTGGTCAGGGCGCAGAAGACGTCGGTGTTGGCGATGTCCTGTCGCTGCAGCAGGTCAGCGTCGCCGGCGTCGCCGCGCAGGACGACGATGCCGTCCTCCAGGGTCTCGGCCAGATAATGGTAGCGTCCGGCATTGCGCTCGATGATGGTCACCCGGTGATGCGCCGCGATGCGCTCCGCCAATTGGGTGCCGATATTACCGCCACCGGCGATTATGACCTGGCGATAAGGTGCCTGGGATTGGTGGAAGGCGCCGACGAAGCGAGGAATATCGAGGCTGGCGGCCAGAAAGAAGATCTCGTCATTGACCTCGATACGGGTTGCGCCCTCCGGCATGATGACCTGGCCACGCCGGAAGATGGCTACCACTCGGCACTCCGCGTCGGGGATCCGGCTCGGCAGGACGAGCAGTGATCGTCCCACCATGGGGCTTCCCGCCGTGGTCCGTACCGCCACCAATTGCGCCTGACCATCAAAAAAATCGAGGATCTGCAAGCAACCCGGCTGCTCGATCAAATGAAAAATGAAAAGGGCCACCAGCCGTTCGGGGCTAACGATATAGTCGATCGGGATGGCCTTGGCCGAGAAGAGTTCGGGGTAGGCGAGGTAGTTGGGGTCCCGTACCCGTGCCAGCCGCGTGGGGGTGCGAAACAGGGTATAGGCGAGATGGCAGGCGATCATGTTGGTCTCGTCACTGTTGGTGACGGCCAGGATGAGATCGGCGTTCTCGATACCCGCCTCGATCAGCACCTCCGGGTGGGCGGCATAACCCGTGACCGTGCGTAGGTCGAGACGTTCCTGGAGGAGCTGCAACAGTTGGGGGTCGCGATCGACGACCGTGATGTCGTTATCCTCGCTGGCGAGGCTATGGGCGACCGTGCGGCCAACCTGGCCAGCACCGAGGATGACGATTTTCATGGTCTGTTAGCCCCGATTCCGCGGCATGGCGGGTATCAATGCCGCCAGTAGGCCGGCAGGAAGAGGATCAGCAGGGTGAAGATCTCAAGCCGGCCCAGCAGCATGGCGAAGGACCCCAGCCATTTGACCGTGTCATTCACTTCGGCGAAGGTGACGGCGACCTTGCCCAGACCCGGCCCACAAAGATTGATGGTGGCCTGCACGGCGCCGAAGGCGGACACAAAGTCCAATCCGGCCCCCATCATGGCGATCGTCAACAACAGGGTGCTGGAGATGTAGAGGACATAGAAGCCCCAGACCGAAAATAGGATCTGATCCGAGACCGGCCGCTGGCCCAGCTTGATGTGCGTTATGGCCTGGGGATGGGCGAGCAGAAAGAGTTGCCGCAGGCCGAGTTTGCCCAGTAACTGGATACGCACAACCTTGATCCCACCCGCCGTCGATCCGGCGCAGCCGCCAATAAAGGACAGAGTCACCAACACCAGGGGCAAATAGAGGGGCCAGTCGGCGAAGACCGCGGTCGTAAAGCCCGTGCTGGTCAAGATGGAGGCCACCTGGAAGGCGCCATGGCGCAGGGCCTGCCAGCCATTGTCGTAAGTCCCGGTCAGGGCCAGGGTGGCGGCGACGAAGAGGGTTGAAAACAGGAAGATGAGACCAAAGGCCCGCACCTCCGAATCCCGGACCAAGGGCCAGAGCGACCGGCGCTGCCAGGCAAGAAAATGGACGGCGAAATTGGCACCCCCGGCGAGCATGAAAAAGATGGCGATGCCGTCGATCAGGGGGCTGTTCCAATAGCCGAAGCTGGCGTCATGGGTCGAGAAGCCGCCGGTCCCGAGCGCCGCGTAGGAATGGCCAATGGCGTCGAAAAGGCTCATGCCCGCGCCCCAGAAGGCCAGGGTGCAGGCGACGGTCAGGGCGAAATAGACCAGCCAGAGGGAACGGGCGGTCTCGGCGATGCGGGGCGTCAACTTTTCGTTCTTGGTGACCCCCGAGGTCTCCGCCCGATAGAGCTGCATACCGCCGACGCCCAGCATGGGCAAAATGGCGACGGCCAGGACCACGATACCCATGCCGCCCAGGAAATTGAGTTGCTGACGGTGGTATTGGAGGGAGGGCGGCAGTTGGTCGATACCGCTGCCGATGACCGTGGCGCCCGTGGTGGTGAAACCGGAGATGGACTCGAAGACTGCGTCAGCCAGGCTCCAATGCAGCCCGATCATGAAAGGCAGGGCACCGACCACTCCGAGCAGAACCCAGAAGAGGGTGACCACCAGAAAGCCATCGCGCACCGAGAGCTCTTGGTGCACATGCCAATTGGGTAGCCAGAGGAGCCCCCCCACCGCTAGGGTCAGGAGAAACGAGAGATAAAAGATCCCTTCCTGGCCATCGCCATAGTAATAGGCGATGCCGATCGAGGGCAGGAAGTTGAGGCTATAGAGCACCAGCAGGATGCCGAATAGCCGAATAATGGCGCGCCAATGCATAAGGGTCGAAGACCGAGGAGAGTTTGTTCCAGGGGTGCGTACCCGCCTTCGCGGCGGTAGCCAGGACCGGCCCAAGCCCTAATTCGGGTCCCCTAGCTCAAAAATGATGGAAAGATTATCGAGGCCCTCCCCAGGGAGGTCATATAAAAGTTATGTAAAAACTTAATGAAATTTTTACACCCAGGGTTCGGTAACTAGGCCAATATATAAACAATATATAAAAATTATCCCCCTCGACTCCTGCCGGTGCGCTATTTGCCACATCCGTCTTTTCATCTCCAGCCATCCCACTCTTCAAGCTCCAGCCCCAGGCCCGGATGCGCCTGATGCCCTATCTCTTCGCCGTGATGGTCGTGGCGGTCACGGTTGCCCTCGCCTTCCTCCTGCCCTGGCTTTTCCCCCATGCCAGCCGCTCGCTCCTCTTTCTGACCGGGGTTCTGGTCGTCTCCGCCCGCGCTAGCCTTGGCCCCTCGCTGCTAGCCAGTTTCCTGAGCTTCCTCGCCTTCAACTTCTTTTTCACCGAGCCCTATCACACCTTCAAGGTGGCGGACGATGGGGACGTAACGACCCTGATCTTCTTTCTGCTGGTGTCGGCCATCTCCGGCAATCTGGCCTCCCGCATGCGCCAGGAGATGGCCGAGCGCCGTGCCTCCCTGGCGCGCATCTCGAACCTCTACGATTTCAGCCGCCGCCTGGCCTCCGCCATGGGCGCGGAGGAGGTACTCGATGCCCTGGCCGATCAGCTTGCCTTGATGCGGCCGGGGGCGGTGGGCGCTATCCGCATTCTGATCGCCGAGGGCAAGGAACCGCCGAGGGAGCGCCGCAGACGGGGTGATGAACGGCTACTGGCCCCGGAGGACCTGATGGCCGCCTGGGATCAGGTAGGGCGGAAGCCCCTGGTCAGGGGCGACTGGGTCTTCCACCACCTGGCGACGGACCGGGGGACCATCGGTCTGGTGGCCATGACGGGGCAGGCCGATCCAGATCGGATCGAGTCGCTGCGCAGCCTGTGCGATCAGGCGGCCATGGCCCTGGACCGTATCCGGCTGGCGGCGGATCTGGAACAGGCCAAGCTGATCTCGGAGACCGAGCAGTTGCGCTCGGCCCTACTGTCCTCCGTCTCCCATGACCTGCGCACGCCCCTGGCTTCCATCATCGGCTCCGCCACCAGCCTGCTGGAGTATGGCGAGGCCTTTAGCCCCGGGGATCGCCGGGAACTCTTGGCCACGGTCGCCGCCGAGGCCCAACGCCTGGATCGCCATATCCAAAACCTGCTGGACATGACCCGCCTGGGTCAGGGCAAGCTG
>JBATOB010000145.1:0-1630 GCA_049290655.1 Chromatiaceae bacterium
GGCCGGGATGGCCAGGCCGACCTCCTGGAGGCCGCGAATACCCTTTTCGATCTCGATCACAAGCGAGAGGCCTGATGAATCCCTCCATTCAGGGCAAGCTGGAGCGTCTCGCCGAGCGCTTTACCGAGATCACCGCCCTGATGGCGGAACCCGAGGTCCAGGGAGACCAGGCCCGGTTCCGCGCCCTGGGCCAGGAATACGCCCAACTCGAGCCCGTGGCCCTCTGCTTCCAAAGCTACCAGGCCATCGAGGAGGACCTCGCCAGCGCCGAGGCCATGCTCACGGATCCGGAGATGGCCGGGTTGGCCCGGGAAGAAATGGACGCGGCCCGGGAGCGGCGCGCCACCCTGGAACCCGAGTTGCAGCGCCTGCTGATCCCACCGGACCCCCACGATCAGCGTAACGTCTTCCTGGAGGTGCGGGCCGGTACCGGGGGGGCCGAGGCTGCCCTCTTCGCCGCCGACCTCCTGCGCATGTACCTGAGACACGCCGAGATCCGGGGCTGGCGAACGGAGCAGATGAGCGCCAGCGAGGGCGAACTCGGTGGCTTCAAGGAGGTGGTGGTGCGCATCAGCGGCAGCGGCGTCTATTCCCGCCTCAAGTTCGAATCCGGCGCCCACCGCGTCCAGCGCGTCCCCGAGACCGAGTCCCAGGGCCGCATCCACACCTCCGCCTGCACCGTGGCCATCCTCCCCGAGGTCGAGGCGGTGGACGGGGTGGAGATCGACGCCAAGGACCTGCGGGTCGACACCTATCGCTCCTCCGGTGCCGGCGGCCAGCATGTCAACAAGACCGACTCGGCGGTGCGCCTCACCCACCTGCCCAGCGGCATCGTGGTGGAGTGTCAGGATGAGCGCTCCCAACACAAGAACCGCGCCCGCGCCATGTCCCTGCTCCAGGCCAGGCTCCTCTCCCAAGCCCAGGAGGCCCAGGCCAGCGAACAGGCCCAGAACCGCAAGCTCCAGGTCGGCAGCGGCGATCGCTCCGAGCGCATCCGCACCTACAACTACCCCCAGAACCGGGTCACCGACCACCGCATCAACCTCACTCTCTACAAGCTGGAAGAGATCCTGCTCGGCCATCTCGACCAAGTCATCGAACCCCTGATCCAGGAATACCAGGCCGAGCAGTTGGCGGCCATGATGGATGCCTGAAGCCATTCGTGCCTGGGCATGATCGGGTGCTGGCTCCCCTCCCCCTTTGATAGGGCGCAACTTACCCAGGCTGAGGACCTGGAAACCATGTCCGCATTGCCGTTGGTCACGGAGATCAGCCGGTGGTCCGACCCCAGTTCACTGGACGAGGCGTGCCAGTGTTCCCAATCCACCCGATCTAGCCCTTCTTCGACTATTCGTACCCATTTTTCACCTAACCTGTTGTTTAGCCTTTACCGTCGGTGCGAAGGTCGGCACTACCAAGTGATTTAGTGTATGAGGGTTTGGCAAGTGGCAGTAATTTTCGGTGGCAGTTGCTCGGGCAGGTGTAGATGCAACTGGTTGAGCAGCTGCTGGTCGGCCTGCGGCTCGGTGTAACGACTCAAGATGAGGGTTCGCCCGTCGGCGTTGAGGTAGCCTGACCTCAGCGGCCACCTCCGCTTGGTCACCTACCGAGCAGCGGTAGCCCCTGTTGA
>JBATOB010000146.1:0-4331 GCA_049290655.1 Chromatiaceae bacterium
TCTCGACACCGCCCGCCACCACGCCGACCGTGCCCGCATTGGCCACCGGCCAGAAGGCGAGCATCCGCAGCAGCACCATCTCCATGCCAATGCGCGGGTCCGGGGCCAGGGGGAGGTCCGCCTGGCCCAAGAGGGCAATCTGGTAGAAAAGCTGGAGGTCTTCCGGGGCCAGGGCCCGGGCCAAGGCCTCCAGGGTGTCCCGTTCCGGATCATCGGCGGCCAGGGTCGCCGGGACCTGCTGGAAGAGGGCGATGCGGTGCAGAAAACCCAGCAGTTCTTGCAAGAGGCCGCCAAAGTCCGGGGTCAACTCATGGATGCGTCCCACCTCGTCGAGCAGGCGGGCACCATTCCGGCTGGCCAGGGCGGAGAGCAAATTCAGGCTCATGTCGCGCCCAACCGTGCCGAGCATGGCGCGGATGTCGTCGGCCCCCACCCGGCCGCCGCCGAAGGCAATGGCCTGATCAAGCAGACTAAGACCGTCGCGCATGCTGCCATCCGCCGCCCGCGCCAGCAGGGCCAGGGCCTGATCCTCGTAGGGCAGGCCCTCGACGGTCAGGATGTGGGCGAGCTGGGCGCCGATCTCCTCCGGCACCAGGCGCTTGAGGTTGAACTGAAGGCAGCGGGACAAGACGGTCACCGGAACCTTTTGCGGGTCCGTGGTGGCGAGGAGGAATTTGACGTGGGGCGGAGGCTCCTCCAGGGTCTTCAGCAGGGCGTTGAAGCTGCTGGTGGAGAACATGTGGACCTCGTCGATGAGGTACACCTTGAAACGGCCCTTGACCGGGGCGAAGGGGACATTGTCCAGGAGTTCACGGGTCTGATCGACCCGGGTGCGGGAGGCGGCATCAACCTCCAGCAGGTCAACGAAACGCCCCTCATCGATCTCGCGGCAAGAGGGACACTGGCAGCAAGGCGTGGAACTGACACCCGCCTCGCAGTTCAGGGCCTTGGCCAGGATGCGCGCCAGCGTGGTTTTGCCGACACCCCGGGTCCCGGTGAAGAGATAGGCATGATGCAATCGGTCCTGATCCAGGGCATTGCCGAGCGCCCTCACCACATGGGCCTGTCCGACCATGTCCGCGAAGGACCGGGGGCGCCACTTGCGGGCCAGAACCTGATAGGACATGCGAGATAAATAAATGCTTGCGGTTGGCGATGGAGGATGCGGGAGTTTAACCCATGGCGGGCGGCGGATCACGCGCGAAGGAACCGCGGGGCCCAGAAACAAGCGGGCAAAACGGGCCAAGGGTGTCGGTTGTGGGCGGCGGGCCCCGCCAGCCACACCCCGGCACACACATCCACCGCTGCGGCTGCTCCCTTCCAGGCCTGACCGGGTTCACGGTTTCGCGTTGCGAGGGGACCGACGGGTCCGCCATCGACTCCGCCCTGGCACAGACCTGAGCGGAGCGACAAACTAACAAAGCCCGAGGAGGAAGACAAGCGGCACCGGCAAAAGGCGGCACCCCGCCTCCGGTCTTGCCAACCCCACACAAGCCCAGCCCATGACAAGCCGGTTCCCAATCTAACATTGAGACAGTGCCTGGCGGCATTTGCGATCCCGCCACCATTCATGCCAAAGTGACCTTGAGACCCGCCCAGGACCTATGCCGCCTTGACGCCACAACAACGCTACCCCGAACCCTCTCCGGAGACCCAAAACCAGCTCAACCAACGAGTGGGCCGCCTGCATCTCTGGCTGCGCCAGGGCATCCAGCGTGATCATGTGGACCAGATCTTCGGCCGGGGGCGTAACTTCTTCCATATCGAGAACTGGTACTCGATCCACACCCTGATGCGCTTTGCCCTGCAACTAACCGGCCTCTACGGCCGGGGCCGACGCAACGCCGCGGACATCCAGGTCCGGAGCAACCGGGTAAGCATTCCGGCCCTGCCCAGGCCCTTTCATGGCCTGCGCCTACTGCATCTGAGTGATATCCATCTCGACATGGACCCAGACATCCACGAGGCCCTGATCAGACGCGTGGCGGCGACCGCACACGACCTCTGCGTCATCACCGGGGATTTCCGCGCCCGCACCCACGGCGACTGCCAGCCCGCGATCACCGCCATGGAGCGGCTGAGGCCTCACCTGACGGGCCCTGTCTATGGGGTCCTGGGTAACCACGATTTCATCGAAATGGTGCCAGGCCTGGAAGCCCTGGAGGTGCGGGTCCTGCTCAATGAATCCCTGGCCCTGGAGCGGGAGGGGGCCTGCCTCTACCTGGCGGGCGTCGACGACCCCCATTATTACCATGCCGACAACCTCGAGAAGGCCGCCGACGGCATCCCTCCCGGGGCCGTGGCCATCCTGCTCAGCCACTCACCGGAGATCTACCGCCACGCCGCTCATGCCGGCTTCAAGCTGATGCTCTGCGGACATACCCACGGGGGCCAGATCTGTCTGCCTGGGGGCATTCCACTGACCTACAACGCCCATTGTCCCCGCCACCTGGGCAGGGGCCCCTGGCGCTGGGGCGAGATGCAAGGCTATACCTCCGCCGGCGCGGGTTCCTGTGTGGTCCCCGTGCGCTTCAACTGCCAGCCGGAGATCACGGTGCATCGGCTGGAGGGCGATGAGGGGTGAGGGACGAGGCCTGGCCAGACCCCGCCCGGGCAATCAGTGGGCACGATGACCGCCAATCCTATCCATCACCGCCATGAGTACGGAGGAGACGACAAAGGTCAAATGAAGGATGACATACCAGAGAATCTTGTCGTTTGGAGTCTGCTGGGCATTCATAAAGATTTGCAGCAGATGGATGGAGGAAATGGCGACGATGGAGGCCGCCACCTTGAGCTTGAGGGCCGTGGCATCCAGCTTGCCGAGCCAGTCGAGCTTTTTGCCCTCGTCGGCCAGTTCGATCTGGGAGACGAAATTCTCGTAACCCGAGAGCATGACCATGACCACCAGGCTGGCAACCAGCACCATATCGATCATGGCCAGCACCGCCAATATCATGTCCGATTCCGACATGGTCCAGACATGGAAGAGAACGTGAAAGGCCTCCTGGAAAAACTTGACACCGACGGCCAGCATCGCAATGGTCAGGCCCAGGTAAATGGGGGCGAGGATCCAGCGGCTGGCGAACAGGGATTTCTCGATCCAGCGTTCAAACATGGGCTTACCTGTTGGGTTAGGGCGAATGCCCATCGGGGTTTTCGATAGAGTTGATAGGGAATCGCCGGGAGGCGGGTCCCCAAGACCGTCAAGGCCGGCTTGACGGGGGGCATGACCGGTATCCTTGAAGCGGTTCACTCGGCGGACTTCTTCTCCGGCGCCTTCTTGGGACCCGAGTCGGAGGAAGTCTCGGGCTTGCCAGCCGGGCTCTTGGACTCAGCCCCGCCACTCGACTCCTTACCCCCCGAGTCATGCAGATTCTTCTTGCCGTTCTTTTTGAAATCGGTCTCGTACCAGCCTCCACCCTTAAGGCGGAAGCCCGCCGCGGAGATCAGCTTCTTGAGGGCCGGCTGACCGCAGGCGGGACAATTGACCAAGGGGGCATCACTGAATTTTTGCAGGGCTTCCATCGCGTGGCCACAATGTTCGCAGCGGTATTCGTAGAATGGCATGTTAAATCCTCGTACATCGCCAAGGGCTAGGGACGCGCGGATATTAGGGGTTCTGGCCGGAAATTCAAGCAGTCATCGGGATCCGCCGCTTCCTGGCGCCCGCCGGGGGCTTTTCAAAAGCAGCCCTTAGCCCCATACCCGGATAGGCGGCCGCCAGCCGAGAGGGCGGGCACCTCCTCGAGCCGGTCCTCCTTGGAAGTTGGCGGGGCCCAATCCCTCGACTATGATCTATACCCAACACAGTTGAGTTCTCGGTCTCCCGGGCCGGGTGCCGGCTTGCGGGGGAGGCCGTAAAAACGTCCCTGTAGGCTTGACGACAGCATCCCTGCGGTCGACACCCCCGCCAGCTCACACCCGGCCCTCCTGCTACCGGCCGAAGCGTCATCAGCGCTGGGTTTAGAGACCTTTAAAGCACGCATAAACCAGTTTTTTCTTTTCAATTGCACGGGAGTTCGCCATGAAAAATGCCATCCAAGCCAGTCTGATCCCACTCATGATGGTTCTGGGTCTGGGCGGAACCGCGGTTAGCGCTCAGCCAGCCCCCGTCAGCGCCGTCCCTGCCCCACCGGTCGCGCCGACCCTGGATGAGCGCGAACTGGAGCAGGCCATCCGCGAGGGCGAGACCGCTGGCGCCAACCGGGCGGAGTGGGTCATTGCCCCGGCCAGTGGCGCCTCTCCTTCCCAGCCCGCAGCCCCCACTTATGCCCCCGCGCCGACCGAGATCGCCGCAGCGGCGCCCCCCCCTGGCGGCGCCTCCAGCG
>JBATOB010000147.1:0-1966 GCA_049290655.1 Chromatiaceae bacterium
GTCTCGGGGGCCAGGGTGGTGGCGGGGTCCGCGGTCTCTTCCCGCCCGCCCCCGACACCACTCCCCTCCACCGCCTCGGTCCGGGTCTGGCGGCGCAACAGCCAGGTGGGATAGTCGTCCAGGTCGCCATCAAAGGGCGCGACGCGTCCGGCGTCCACCAGCAGGAGCTGGTCCACGGTGACCCGCAGCAGGTGGCGGTCGTGGGAGACGACCACCAGGGCGCCCTCGAAGTCTTGCAGGGCCTCGCCCAGGGCCTCGCGCATTTCCAGGTCCAGGTGGTTGGTGGGTTCGTCCAGGAGCAAGAGGTTGGGCCGGCCCCAGATGACCAGGGCCAGGGCCAGGCGCGCCTTCTCGCCACCGGAGAAGGGGGCGACGGGCTCCAGGGCCTTGTCGCCGGCGAAGTCGAAACCGCCCAGGTAGCTACGCAGGGCCTGTTCCGTCGCCTCCGGGGCCAGGCGTTGCAGGTGGTGGAGGGGGCTGTCGTCCGGACGGAGCTGGTCCATCTGGTGTTGGGCGAAGTAGCCGATGCGCAGTCCCTGGGCTTGGCCCTGGTGGCCGCCCACAAGGGGCAGTTGGCCGGCGAGGACCTTGATGAGGGTGGATTTGCCGGCGCCGTTGGGGCCGAGGAGACCGATGCGGTCGCCCGGCTCCAGGCTCAGCCGCACCTTGTGCAGAATGATTTTGTCGCCATAACCGGCGCGGCCCTCGTCCAGGGTCAGCAGGGGGCGCGGCAGGCTGGGCGGGGCGCGGAAGGCGAAATGGAAGGGGCTATCGACATGGGCCGGGGCGATGCGCTCCATGCGCTCCAGGGCCTTGATGCGGCTTTGGGCCTGGCGGGCCTTGGTGGCCTTGGCGCGGAAGCGCTCGACGAAGCCCTGGATGCGGCTGATCTCCTGCTGCTGGCGGACAAAGGCGGCCTGGCGCTGGCTCAGGCGTTCGGCGCGCAGGGCCTCGAAAGCGCTGTAGTTGCCGGTGTAAAAATTCAGTTGGCCCTGCTCGATGTGGGTGATCTGGCGGACGATGGCGTCCAGGAAGTCGCGGTCGTGGGAAATCAGCAGGAGGGTGCCGGGATAGTTGCGTAGCCAGGTCTCCAGCCAGATGACCGCGTCGAGATCCAGGTGATTGGTGGGCTCGTCGAGGAGCATGAGGTCGGAGCGGCACATGAGGGTGCGCGCCAGGCCCAGGCGCATGCGCCAGCCCCCGGACCAGCTAGACACCGGGCGGCGCTCCTCGCCGGGGTTGAAGCCCAGGCCGTGGAGCAGGCGGGCGGCGCGGCTCTCGGCGGTATAGCCGCCGATGGCCTCCAGGCGGGCGTGGAGTTCGCCCTGGCGCAGGCCGTCCCCCGCCGCCTCCGCCTCCATCAGCTCGCGCTGAACCTGGCGCAACTCGCGATCGCCGTCCATGACCAGTTCGATGGCGGGCTGGTCGCCGCTCGGGGTCTGCTGGGCGACGTGGGCGATCTCCCAACCCGGGGGGACCAGGACCTCGCCGGCGTCCGGGTGCAGCTCGCCCTGGATGAGGGCGAAGAGGCTCGACTTGCCGCAGCCGTTGGCCCCGACCAGACCCACCTTCTGACCGGGATAGACGCACAGGTCCGCGGCTTCGAGGAGGAGGCGGGTGCCCCGGCGTAGATCGATCCGGCGGAGTTGCAGCATGGCGGGTGGTCTAGCCTTGGGGGTTGCGGTCCAGCCGCCGGTAGCCGATGGCCTCGCCCAGGTGGAGGGTGGTAATGGCCTCGCGACCGGCGAGGTCGGCGATGGTGCGCGCGACCTTGAGTACCCGGTGATAGGCGCGGGCGGACAGCCCCAGGCGGGCCATGGCCTGGGCCATGAGCCGCCGGCCATCCTCGTCCAGAGGGCAATGGCGGTCGATCTCGCGGGGCTCCAGGCCCTGGTTGGGCTTGCCATGGCGGTCGAGTTGGCGGGCGCGGGCGATCTCGACTCGGCCTCGCACCTGGGCGCTGGTC
>JBATOB010000148.1:0-1831 GCA_049290655.1 Chromatiaceae bacterium
CCATGACCCTCGGTGATGCCTTCACCGTGGTCGTCACCGCCGCCGGCACCCCCGTTCTGGTCGGCACCGGCACCGGCACCGTGTCCGGCGTCAGCCTGGGCCGGCTGGCCCAGCCCGGCACCTACAAGGTGCGCCTGACCGCTACCGGGGCCACTGCCCTGTTTGAGGTCATCGGACCGGATGGCGCGTCGGTGGGTCATGGCAACGTTGCCACCCCCTTCACCAGCGATCACGTCAATTTCACCCTGGCCAATGGCGGCACCATGACCCTGGGGGATTATTTCAACATCATCGTTGCCGGCTACCCCGCCCCCCAGGCCAAGCTGTGGGACCCCGGCGCCGTGGATGGCACCCAGGAGGCCTGGGGCGTGCTGTTCGATGCCGCCGCCGCCGCGTCCGCCGCGGTTGATGCCGTGGCCATCGTCCGCGCCGCCGAGGTGGCCCTTACCCATTTGGCGTGGCAAAGCACCGTCACCGCCGCCCAGAAAACCGAAGCCTACCGCCAGCTTGGCGCCGTGGGCGTGATTGCCCGGAGCTAACCCATGGCCATGGTCGACCCGTTTACCCCTTCCGCCTTTACGCTCACCAGCCTAACGGCGGCGATCAATAACCTGAAATACCAGCCGGCGCGCCTGTCTGGGCTGTTCGAGGAACAGGGTATTAGCACCCTCACCGCCGCTATCGAGGAGCGCGATGGGGTGCTGTCCCTGGTCGAGATCAAGCCGCGCGGAGCCCCCGGCCAGCCGGTGCACGGCGAGGGCCGCCGCCTCCTGCCCTTCACCATCCCGCATCTGCCGCAGAGCGCCACCTTGATGGCCGACGAGGTACAGGGGGTGCGCGCCTTTGGCAGCGACAGCCAGGCCGAGGTGCTGCAAACGCGCATCGGCGAGCGCCTGGCGACGATGCGCCGTAACATCGATTACACCCTGGAGAGCCATCGCCTGCTGGCCCTGATGGGCCAGTATTACGACGCCAACGGCGCCGCCCAGAGCCTGTTTACCACCTTCGGCGTGGTCCAACAGACCCAGGCCATGGGCTGGAGTACCAGCGTTACCTCCGCGGCCCGTACCAAGGCCATGGAGCTGATTACCAAGATTGAGGATGCCCTGGATGGCGCCCCCTTCGCCGGCCTGCGCTGTCTGTGCGGCGCCGCGGTGTGGCGCGACCTGTTGGAGGACAAGGACGCCAAGGACACCTATCTCAATACCATGATGGCCGCCGACCTGCGCCAGGACCCGCGCCTGTCCTTCCAGTGGAACGGCATTACCTGGGAGCGCTATCGCGGCACCAGCGCCGTCAAGGTCCCCGACGGCGAGGCCTACGCCTATCCCGAGGGCGTCGCCGGGTTGTTCATCACCCGCTTTGCCCCCGCCAATTACACCGAGACCGTCAACACCCTGGGCCTGCCCTATTACGCCAAGGGCGAACCGCTCAAGTTCGGTAAGGGCTATGAGCTGGAGGCGCAGAGCAACCCGCTCAACCTGTGCACCCGGCCGCGGGCGGTGATCAAGGTCACCAAGAGCTAGGCCATGAGCTACGCCAGCCCCGCCGAGCTGCGCGCCCGCTTTGCCCAGGACCGGGACCCGGAGCGGGACGAGTTCCTGACGCATAGCGACGCGCATCTAGCAGCGGCCTTGACGGCGGCCAGCGCCGAGATTGATTCCTGGCGCCCGGCGGGCGACCTCGGCACGGCGGCGCGGGCGGTATTGCATGACAAGTGCCTGACGCTGGCGCGGTTGCTCGTCCATCAGGATCAACCGCTGGAGGAGCTACACCCGATCGTGCGCGAGGGCCTGGCGGTGCGCGCCTGGCTCAAGGCCCTGGCCAATGG
>JBATOB010000149.1:0-8431 GCA_049290655.1 Chromatiaceae bacterium
TCGCGGGCCATGACCAGCAGGGTGGCCGCGAGGGCCGCGAGGGCGATCCAGGAATGATGCCGCCGTATCATTCAGCGCCCCAGGATCGCCCGCCAGCCGCCGGGGCTCGGCAGGCATGACTCGCACGGCGTCGCGTCGCAGCGATCACCGATCCCGTCAAGGTCCTGGTCCGCCTGATCCGGGTTGGCTATCAAGGGGCAGTTGTCCGAGGTATCGTCAACCCCGTCGTTGCCGTCATCGGGATCGGCGTTGTTGCCGATACCATCACCGTCCGTGTCTGCCCACTCGGCAGGATCACGCGGGAAGGCGTCCCGAGTATCCGGGACGCCGTCGTTGTCATTGTCGTCATCGCAGGCATCGCCCAGCGCATCGCCGTTGAGGTTGGCCTGATCGGCGTTAGGCACCAGGGGGCAATTGTCTTCGGCATCCGGGATCCCATCCTTGTCGCTGTCCGGTCCGACGCCGGCGAGGCTGGCGGGGGTCGCGGCGAGGCTGTATACCGCGGCCTGGGCGCTGGCGCTGAGTTTGACCTGGGTGTCCTCGCCGACACCCAGGAGGCTGGTGAACTGGGCCGACAGGAGTTGGCTGGGCAGGGCGCCCGGCCAGTTGCCGGCTATTACAGCCACTCGCAATTAACGGAAACATCAAGCAACCAAAGGCGTGCCTTGACAGGTCCACGTGAACGGCTTGGCCATCGTCGCGTTGAAGTAGTCGATGAAGGCCAGGAGTTTGTCGCGCAATGGCGCCTTGGAGCGGAAGTGTCCGCGTGAGACGACCTTCCTGGCCAGGATAGCGAACCAGATCGCGCTCGGGTTCATCCCCGCGGCATGCTGGGGCGTGTCGTGAAAAACAACGGCCTGGTGGGGCTGAGAGCGGCACTCCTCACGAGTTGCCAGCGATGCGCGGATACGGTTTTCCCTTTCACGCCAAGATCGAAGTGCAGACCACAGCGCCTCGCGGTGGTGCGCGCCAGGGTCGCGGCTTGGTGCGTGTTGAGCTGATCCAACACGCAAGGGGGGGTCCGCTAACCCGGGTGGTGTTGGATCACCCCCTCGAGCAAGCGGGCGCGGTCCACCGCGGTTCGCGTATCCCCGACCCCTCCGCCAGCCGTGCCGGTGGCGATGTTGATGGCGGCGCTCCGGGTTTGCGTGCCGTGGCGTTGGTATGCGCATGCCACCGCTACCGGCGTGCCTGGCGACCTCGGGAAGTCAGGGGCGCTGCGCGCCAAGGCCTGGATCGCGGTCATCTCATCGGTGCTCATGACCCACGCGTCCGGTCGGTTCCGGACCTCACGATACAGGGTGAGGATGTCTGCGAGACGTGCGTCCTGACGCCCGTCGGGCTGGGCGTTCAGCCAGTCGCGGCGGCGCTGGGGCCGCCACGTTTTTTTCGAGCACCCGGTGCACCTGCCCTGCCGAGAGCGGCGCGACGATGCCCCGCTGTACCGCCGCGGCGGCCAACTCTCGGCGGCTCCAAGGGCTGATCGGATGCCCAGAGTCCGGCGGCGACTCACCGGCCAACGCCATCACGCGGCACCCTGGCTCGGCCGTGATGGTGTCCGGTGCTCCCGGGCGAGGCCGATCGGACCAGCGCTCTCGGATCGCAGCCAGCGCCCGATCGATCCCACGCTTGGTCCACGGGCTGACCTGGCCCTGGGTGGTCCCCAGCCGGGTGGCGATGGCCGGGTTGCTCAGTCCTGCCTCGTGCGCCATCAGGCTGCGGCGCGCCCGCTTGGCGAGGTGCCGCACCGTGGTAGACCCGCGCTCAAAACGTTCCAGCTCGGTTCGCTCCATGCAGGTGCGGTTGATTCGATAGCGGCTGCGCGCGGCCACAGGATGAGTCTCATTGCGAAACTCAATCTGTTACCATCAGTATCTAAAGTTGTTTCCGGAATTTGCGCGCGGCAGCACTAGGGGTAGAAACCTGCCATATTCATGGCCAGATCAAGGGCGATGCCGAGGCGGGCGGGCATGGGGCGCCAGTGCCAGTGGAGGTAGTGAAAACAGGGGCACCAGGGTCTTACTTGCTCGGTTCAGCAGGGACACCGGGCATTAGCCCCAGCCCCATGCAGTTGGCGTAGTAGGCTACGGTCGCCGGCCAGTCGCTGAAGATGGCCCGAATCTCCACCTCCTGGGCGAGGACGTCCAGGACGCGCAGCACATCGCCCTCGCGGCGGATAGCGGGGGCGATGGTCTGATAGTAGAAGTCCTGGCCGCCGGCGACAATGTTCCCGGACCGCTCCAGGCTCCAGGGAACGATCTCCAAGCCTGCCGCCTGGGCGGCGCGGGCATAGGCCGAAGGCCGGATGGCCCCCGTGGCATCCCCCTCCAGCAGGGCGAAGAGGGGCGGTGCGATGATGTTAATGCCCTCGGCCTTGAACGCCTGTAGTGCGGCGGGGGAGGGCAGGTCCGCCACCTTCTCGGCAGCCTCCAAGTAAACCGCCTGGCGGCCGAAAGCCGGCTCGTGCGCGAGCCAGTAGCGGATGTCCCACCGGTCGAAGGATTGGGGCCAGACGCGCCGCGGGTCGACGCCGGCCGCCTTGTAGTCGTCGATCAGCTTCTGGGCGAAGGCCTCCTGGGTGAGGCCACCAAAGGGCATGGGAACCACCGGCGTCTTGAGCTCCGGGATCATCTGTACCCCCAGTTCCAGGAAGAGGGTGATGCTCTCGCGGTGGGTCATCGGGGTCCCCCAGGCTGGCCCAGCCTCCACCCCCACCATGGCCAGGGTCGGGCCCTGCAGATATTCCTCTGGGGTCCTGGCGCGGGGGTTGAAGCCGTCCCGTTTGCCGCGCAGGCGGCGGAATTCCGCCAGGGTCAGGTCGCTGGTCCGGCACTCGGCGCTGGCCGGGGTCAGGAGGTTATCGTCCTCATCAAACCTGGCCGGCACGAAGGGCCGGGTGCACTTGGCCGCCAGGTCTGGGATGATCAGGATGTCGGTGGTGGTGTGCAGGTCGTCCTGGGCATGGCGGCACACCAGTTCCAGGTCCTGGGTGAAGGTTACGTCACACTCGATGAACCCCGCCCCCTGGCGGGCCGCCGCCAGGTAGGATTCCCGCGTGTGCTCCGGGTAGCCCAGACAGGCGCCGCGGTGGCCGATGGTGAAATCCGTGCGCCGGAAGGGGCCTTGGGCGCAACTCAGCAGTTTCGACTTGAGGGGACCCTCGGCCAGGTCGTTGACCAAGAATAGCGGCCGGGATCCCGGTTCGATGGGTTCCCTAAGGTGCCGGTGCGGGTGCATGCTGTCCTCGGCGGTAAGTTCGGCGGCCATAATCCCCGTGGCGGTGTATCCAAGCAGCAAACCGCCCAGTAGGGCCAGACACGGATGGCGGGGTCGCTGTGGGGTCATTGGGATGGTCTCCCGGGCGAGGCAAGCGGGACGGTTCCAGGGCCTAGCAGCGCAACTCGGATCGCATCAACGTCTTCCACCGCATATTCCCGGCGCTGGGTCAAATTGCCCCATACCGGTTTGGGCCAGCAGGGGTCGTCGGGACGCCGGCCGATGACATGGACGTGCAATTGGGGCACCAGATTGCCGATCCAGGCGACGTTGATCTTGGGACAGGCCAGCACCTCCGTCAGGTAATTTGAGACCCCCTTGCAATCGGCTAGTACCCCATCGCGCTGCGGGATGGGCAGATCCAGCAGATTGCCCAGGTCGGTCTCGGGGACCAGGATGAACCAGGGTACCAGGGCGTTGTGGTGGAGCAACAAGCGGCTATGGGACAGCCGACCCAGGCAATGGCAGTCGGCTTGGAGTTGCGGGTGGAGGGCGAAGGAGGGCATGTGAGACTATGATGGAACAAAGGCGACCCCGACACCATGACTAGAGAAATTTTCACCATGCCCCGCTTATCCCATCCATCCTTCACGGCCCTCGCCCTGCTCATCGCCGCCGGGCTGACCGGTTGCCCCAACCCGCGTGAAGACGTGCGCCTGAGCCTGTGCAAGGATATGGTCACCGGGCAATTGGGTGCCGAGCCGACGTGGCAAGGGAGCGAAGCCCAGATCCGGGGCTATGAGGACGCGGTGGTCAGCCTCCGCTTTACAAGCAGTGCCGGTGCCGGGCGGGCCGAGTGTGCCTATAAACATGCCAAGGGCGAGGATACGGCGATCACGCTGGCCAATCCCATCGAAGCCTACGTCACCTCGCCCTCGCGGATGACCCTCAATGGCCGCACCCTGACCGGCCCGGAACTCGCCCGCGCCGTCCAGCAGGCGTTGGGTAAGCAAGGGCGGGAGTTCCTTGACCGGACGAAGGAGACCTTGCGGGGCCAGTGACAGCCCTATGCGGGTGGCCTGACGACCTTGTGGCCGCCATTGACCCGCATTCGCCCTTCGCGGTTATCCTGGCACCGCCAGGTAAGTCATTGAAGCTGACTTGTCCCCAGCATCTGTGGATAACTATGTCGATAAGGCTGGGTGAATCGCCGAGAGGGCACGTCCTAACAGAGCTGGGGCGGTACTGGCTACTTTCTGGTCAAAAAAATATAACATACACTATCAGTTGGTTGGCTATCGACAACGTTTTCCGTCCTGGGCGCTTGACAACTTTCGCATCATCCGTTTCATCTTGTGAGTAAAGATGGCTCGGCGGGGTGGGATTGGCCGCATCCCGAGCCTGTGACGCGGAGAACAACCATGAAATACGCCGAAGTACGCCAAGACCAAGATCCGGCGGAGGCCCGATCCCGTCATCGGCTTCAAGCTGCTGAACCCGTGAAGACCCCCCGGCGCCCAAGGCGCCCAGGGCATCGGGGCCTCAGCCTGGCTCAGCCGATAAGGGTATAGCGGCGGACATCGGGCGCCCCCGCCAGCAGGGGCTCGACTTGCGCCAAGGCCCCCCGCAGGTGGGGTGTGATGGCATGCGCCGCCAGGGCCACCTCGTCCACCCATTCCTCGATAAAGGTGAAGTCGGTCGACTCGCCGCTGTTGCGTAGTAGCTCGTAACGCAGGCAACCCCGCTCCTGGCGAGTGGGGGCGATCAGGGCCAGCGATAGGGCTTGTACCGCCGTTATCGTCTCGGGGCAGGCGGTCAGGTGGACCACGACATGAACAGTCTGGGGCATGAGGGCATTATGATTTCCCTCGGGGGTCTCGTAGGTCGACGCCCGGAAGGGCGGCTCGCGCCGATAGACCCGCTTGAGGAATTCGCGTTTCCAAGCGGGCAAATCGTGGGCGCGCCCATCCCATCGCAGGACCTCCTCCTGGCCCGAGATGGCACCTACCTACAGCCCAATGCCATTAAGTTATCGCCAACATACTGAATACATGGTAAAATATTGCATATTTCACCACCAGAAAAGGAACCGGACCCCATGGTACTCAGACCCAAGACGATCCACCCGACCGCAAGCGATTTGCAACTGATAGGGCAAATTTGAAAATATCTATAGGCCCATAAGAGAATTCTTGTCATCCCCCGAGTTCGCCGACAGCGCCCGCCTCAGCCCCGGGGCTTTCACCCGCCAGCGGGCCTTGCCCCTGCCCCAACTGGTCGGCCTGCTCTTGAATCTTCGCAAGGGCACACTCCAGGATGAGTTGGACGGCTTCTGGGAGGTGCTCACTGGCGAGCCGCTCGCCCAAGGGGTAAGCGCTTCGGCCCTCTGTCAGGCCCGTCAGAAGCTCAATCCACTGGCCCGGCTGGGACTCGGTGAACAATTGGTGCACACCTTCGCCGAACAGTTTTACCTGTGCCGCTGGCCCGGCTGGCGCCTCCTGGCCGTCGATGGTTCCACCGTTCGCCTGCCGAACACGGCCGATGTCGCCGCCGTCTTCGGGCCGCCCCCACCGGGCTCTGCGGTACCGATGGGGCGCTTTTCCCAGCGCTACGATGTTCTCAACGACGTGGTCGTGGATGCCGATGTGTTCCCCCACGACGTCGGCGAACGGGTACTGGCTGGGGAGCATCTGGCCGCCACCGGGCTCATGGACCTGATGCGCTATGACCGTGGCTACCCGGCCTTCTGGTTGTTCGCGTTACACCAAATCGAGCAGCGCCACTTCTGCGCCCGAGTCTCGGTGACCTTCTCCAACGAGGTCAAGGCGTTCCTCGCCAGCGGGGCGCGTAGCGCCCTGGTGCCCTTCACGCCCGGCTCGGAGGCGCGCAAACAGTGCCAAGCCTTCGCTCTTCCCTGCGACCCCATCGCCATTCGCCTGGTGCGCGTGACCCTCGACAACGGCCAGACCGAGGTGCTGGCGACCTCCCTGCATGACGAAACCGACTGGCCGAACGCCTGGTTCAAGGGTCTGTACCACCTGCGCTGGGGCGTGGAGGAAGCCTATAAACGGGAAAAATGCCGGCTGGAGATCGAGAACTTCTCCGGCCTCAGTGCCCAGGTCGTGCGCCAGGACATCTACGCCAAGCTCTTCACCCTCAACCTCACGGCCATCTGTGCCTGGGTCGCTCAGGCCATCGCCAACCGGCTCTACCAGCACCGCCGCCGCGCCTACCGCATCAACTTCGCCCATGCCCTGTCCAAGATGCAGGCTTCTGTGGTGCGCCTCTTGCTCGGCGCCGAGGCTGCCGGCTTGCTGTGCCCCCTGGTCCTGGCCATGGCCGCGAACGTCGAGGCCGTTAGACCCGACCGCGCCGCACCGCGCAAAATGAAGCCCGCCAAGCTCCAAGGCTTCTTCCCCAACAACAAGCGTTGCCGGTGAACCTTAACTTAATGACATTGGGCTGCTGGGTGCTATCCTGTTCGGGGGGGTGCTTTGCCACCGTCCGTACCTCAGCTACTACGACTCAACGGGAGACTCTCACTGTGGAACTACAAAGCCTGATCATCTTCCTCGTCATCGGCGCCGTCGCAGGTTGGCTTGCCGGCCTACTGATGCGCGACGGCAGTTTCGGACTGCTGGGCAACATCGTGGTCGGCGTCATCGGCGCGGTCTGCGGGGGCTGGCTGTTCGGGGTGCTGGGCATTTCTCTTGGGGGACTGGTCGGCTCCCTGATCACCGCCGTCGCGGGGGCCGCCGTCTTGCTCTTCATTGTTGGCCTGATCAAAAAGGCCTGACGCGATGTCTGCACCTCCCTCGCCAACTCGAATCACCCATCCTTGGGTGTCGGTCGGGTGCAACGAGGGAGGCGTTACCCCGGTAGATTCCCCGGGGGACAGGGGGTTGGACAGCAGGTTCAGGGCTCGAACGGCCTCTGGCGTGCTGGAATCTTTGCGGGGCAGTCTTCCCATTACCAGTAGCGATCGGTGTTCGGACCAAATGGCCGACGACGGCACGGGACTGGGGCGGTCATTTCACGCAGGCGCACAAACGGCGCATGGCACGCTAAACTATCCGCGACATCCGCGCCTGCCGGATACTGAATCCCATCGTGTTCACCAGTACACAAGACCCATAGGAAATGAACCATGAACATGCCCCAGATGCCTGACCTCGAGCTCGAGCAGCGGTTGGCCTCACGGCTGCTGGATGTCCTGATCCTCGCCGGTCTGATCCTTGCCATGGCGATGCTCTGTTACCGGATCTTCTCGCCGTTCCTGACCCTGATGGTCTGGGCGCTGATTCTGGCAGTGACCCTGTACCCCCTGCACCGGGCCCTTGCCGGCCGAATCGGTGGCCGGCAGGGCCTGGCGGCGACACTGCTCGTGCTGGTGGGTGTCGCGCTGATCGTGGCTCCCACCGTCGTGCTGATGAGCTCGCTCGGCGATTCGGTGCAGCAATTTGTGCAGGCCGTTCAAGACAACACCCTCGCGATCCCCGCGCCGCGTCCCGGCGTCGAGAACTGGCCGATCGTCGGCAAGAAGATCCACGGCCTTTGGTCGACGGCGCACGCCGATCTGCCGGCGCTGGTCCAGAGCATGCAGCCAAAGATCGGCGACCTAGCGAAGGCGGCATTGGGCTTCGTGGCCAGCATCGGCGGCGGCCTGCTGCAGTTCCTCGCGTCCTTCATCATTGCGGGCATCATCATGGCCTTCGGCGAGGCGGGCGATCGCGGTAGCCGGGCTATCTTCGCGCGGATCGTCGGGACGGCGCGGGCCGAGGAATTCACCAGACTCTCCACGGCGACCATTCGCGCCGTCGCCCAGGGCGTCATCGGCGTCGCCTTCATCCAGGCGATCGTCGTCGGCGTGGCCCTGCTGGTCGCCGGTGTGCCCTGGGCGGGCGTGCTGACCCTGATCGTGCTGGTGCTCGGCATTGCGCAGATCCCGGCTGTGATCGTCACGCTGCCCGCCATCGGCTACATCTGGTCCAGCGGCGACTACGGCAACGCGGCGGCCGTCGGCCACACCGTCGTCCTGTTCCTGGCGGGCATGGCCGATAACGTGCTCAAGCCGCTGATGCTTGGGCGCGGCGTCGACGCGCCGATGCCGATTATCCTGCTCGGCGCACTGGGTGGCATGGCCGCCGCCGGAATCCTCGGGCTATTCGTCGGCGCCACCGTGGCGGCGCTGGGCTACCAGTTGTTCATGAGCTGG
>JBATOB010000150.1:0-1593 GCA_049290655.1 Chromatiaceae bacterium
GGGTTGCCGTAGACCACGACCAGCTCGAGCTGGGCGATGGGGGCGCGGCGCGGCTCCTCGCCCTCGGTGTCCACGCGCAGCACCCCGCTGTCGTGGCGCAACAGGCTGGCGCGGCGATCGATGACGAGGATCATGCCGCCTCCTGCCCGAACAGGCCCTTGAACCAGCGGCGCACCCGCGACCCCTGGGGGGCACCGGTGTCGCCGCTGTGCAGGCCGGTGAGGCGCTCGGCCTGGCGACCCGCGGCCCAGACGGCGGCGGGTCCGGGGATGGCGTAGAGGCGCAGGTCGTCCTCGCGCTGATCGGTCAGGGCGCGCAGGCCCTGCTCGATCTCGGTCAGGGCGGCGGCGTCGGTGTGGACGATGAAGACCGACTCCTGGGCGGCGAAGGCGCGCTTGCGCAGGTAGCGGTGGACGCGCCGCAGGCGCTTGGGGTCGCGCACGTCGTAGGCGATCAGGTACCAATGCTTGCGGGGTTCGGTCATGGCGGCTTTGGCTCAGTCGATATAGAGGCTGGGGGCGCGGAACCCGATGCGTGCGCACTTGGTGATGGGGTGCGAGTCGCGGGTGTTGTCCATCCAGGCGAGTAGCAGGTGGTCCGTTTCGGTGTCGATGAGGTCGATGATCTGGAGGAACAGCTCCTGGGCCTCGGTATCGGTGAGGCGGCACTCGAACAGGGAGAACTGGCCGTCCAGGCGCCAGGTCTTGAGGCAGCGGGCGACGCGGCGGCGGCGCTTGTTGCTGGCGATGTCGTAGGCGATGACGACGGGTTTGCGGGACATGGGCTTAGGATCTCCGCTGAGGTCTCTGGGCAATGTAGGTCGGGCTTTAGCCCGACCGGGGGGCTGCCGGTGCGGGCCTCGGTCGGGCTGAAGCTCG
Source organism: Chromatiaceae bacterium (assembly GCA_049290655.1). Taxonomy (GTDB): domain Bacteria; phylum Pseudomonadota; class Gammaproteobacteria; order Chromatiales; family Chromatiaceae; genus M0108. The sequence goes on from JBATOB010000150.1 coordinate 879, forward strand.
ACCTACCCGGGGGTGGCGGGCCGGTCGATGTTCTCGCTGATGATGCTGCGGAACTCGTCCATGAGCCGGTCGAGGGTGTCGAGGAAGTCCCCGGCGGCCTTCTCCTGACGGGCCGCCTCGCGGGCGCGCAGGTGATCGCTGCGGATCTCGGCCAGGCGCTGGTAGCGGGTGTCGGCCTCGCTGAGGTAGGTGTCGGCGAGCTGCTGCATGCGCCCCTCCAGGTCCCGATAGACCTCGCCGAAGTAGGTGATACGCTGCTGGCGCAGATGGGTCTTGCCGGTAACCAGGACGTGATTGCAGGCCTCGCGGATGGACTGCAAACGGCTCTCCATGGCCATACCTAAGGCGGCGCGGCGGTGCTCGAAGCCCAGGGCCAGCTCGCGGGCGACATGCTCGCGCACCTGACGATGCTCGGCGCGATTGAGCAGGGCCGGAAGCAGGGCCTCGGTGTGACGACGCAGGGCGGTGCCGACCTGATGCTCCAGTTCGTTGCCGCGGCGGGTCGCCTCGGCGGGGAGCTTGTCGAGGCTCTGGCGCAGGTCCGTGTCGGGGTCGGCGTTGGTGGCGGAATCGGTGTCCATGGGCATGGGGTTGGCGATCATTTGGGGTTCTCCGGGTTGTGGTTGAGGTCGGCGGTCAGGGTAAGCGGGGGTGGCCCGAGGGTGGTCTTGTCACAAGCTTGTGCTTCCGGGGCTCAGGCGGCGCGGGCGGGTCG
>JBATOB010000151.1:0-2274 GCA_049290655.1 Chromatiaceae bacterium
GGCGTCGCTGCGTCAGGCTTTCGCCCATTGCGCAATATTCCCCACTGCTGCCTCCCGTAGGAGTCTGGGCCGTGTCTCAGTCCCAGTGTGGCCGGTCGCCCTCTCAGGCCGGCTACCCGTCGTCGCCATGGTAGGCCACTACCCCACCATCTAGCTGATAGGCCGCGGGCCCATCCCTGACCGAAAAACTTTCCACCGCCATCGGATGCCCGAAGCGGTCGTATCTGGTATTAGCCCCTCTTTCGAGGGGTTATCCCAAAGTCAGGGGCAGGTTGCCCACGTGTTACTCACCCGTTCGCCACTGATCACCAGGGCAAGCCCTGGATCACCGTTCGACTTGCATGTGTTAAGCACGCCGCCAGCGTTCGTCCTGAGCCAGGATCAAACTCTCCGTGAATGCTTCATCATCCGCCCGTAGGCGGGGAGTGAGGCTCACCTTGAGTGAGACCTAGCAGAGTCCGAGCTGATCGTAGATCAATCTCGTCAATGCCTCAAAGAAATCCCTGAACCGTCTTGGCCGAGGCAGATGCCCTGGCCGGTGTCGATTCCGGGGGTAATTCATCGACTTTTGGCACACTGTTGAGTTCTCAAGGATCGTGCGCGCACCGCCGCTTCACTTTCGATCCGCGTTCGGGGCAACTCTCCTACGTTACCTCCCTCGATCGCCGTCCGCAACCCCGGGGGGCGTTGGACCGCAGTGATCCCCGCCACTTGAAGTGGTGAGAGTCGGTTGCTCGAAGGACTTTCGTGACGGATCGTCCGCGCCTGAGGCGCGTCCGGTTCTCCGTGCCGGGCAACAGGTAAGACACTACATCACCCATCTGACCCGACCTCAGCACCCCCCTAGTTATGGATCATGCAGGAGCATTAGCCCAGGTCAGAGCAGGTTCACGGGCCTACCGCCGCGGTCATACGGGGAACCGCGCCCCCGCGATCGACCTCTTCCCACGACGCAGCAGGACCCAACCGCCCGCCAACGCGTCCGCACCGGTGACCGTCCGATCCGGGTCCGTCACCCGCTCGTTGTTGAGGTAGGCCCCGCCTTCGCCGATGGCACGTCGCGCGGCCCCCTTGGACTCGCACAGCCCGCTGGCGACCAGGAGCTCCACCACCCCGGCATTCGGCGAGGTGACTTCCGTGTGGGGGGCCTCGGACAGTGCGGCGTCCAGAGTGGCAGCATCCAGGGAGGCGACATCGCCCCGGCCGAACAGTGCGCGGCTGGCCTCTTCCACCCTCGCGGCCTCGGCCTCGGAGTGCAGCAGGGCCGTCATCTCCGCAGCCAGAGCCCGCTGGGCCAGGCGGGCGGCGGGGCGCTGCGCGCTCTGCTCCTCCAACTCGGCGATCTCGGCGGGCGGCCTCAGGCTGAACAGGCGCAGGAATCGAGCGATGTCCCGGTCGTCGGTGTTGATCCAGAACTGGTAGAAGGCGTACGGGCTGGTGAGCGCCCCGTCCAGCCACACCGCTCCCCCGGCGGTCTTGCCGAACTTGGAGCCGTCGGCCTTGGTCACCAGGGGCACGGTCAGTGCGTGGGCGCGCGGGCCGTCGTGCCCGGCCACGCGGCGGATGAGATCGAGGCCGGCGGTGATGTTGCCCCACTGGTCCGAGCCGCCGATCTGCAGCGTGCAACCGTGGCGCCGGTAGAGCTCGAGGTAGTCGTTGGCCTGCAGGATCATGTAGCTGAACTCGGTGTAGCTGATGCCGGCATCGGCCAACCGGGCGCTGACGGACTCCTTGGCCAGCATCTGGTTGACGCTGAAGTGCTTGCCGATGTCGCGCAGCAGCTCGATGGCGGTCAGCTGTGACGTCCAGTCGTAGTTCGACACCACGGTGGCCGCCGAGGGGCCGTCGAAGTCGAGCACGATGCCGAGTTGCGCCCGGATGTTGGCCAGCCAGGTGGCCACGACGTCGAGGTCCTGCAGCGTCCGCTCGGTGCTGCGACCGGACGGATCGCCGATCAGCCCGGTGGCACCACCGACCAAGCCGATGGGCCGATGCCCGGCCAACTGGAACCGGCGCAGGGTCAGCAGCGGCACCAGGTTGCCCACATGCAGGCTGGCGGCCGTGGGGTCGAAGCCGCAGTAGAGCGTGATCGGCCCGGCACCCAGCGCCTCCGCCAACGCCGCCTCGTCGGTGGCCTGGGCCACCAGACCGCGCCAGCGCAGTTCGGCCAGGAAGTCGTTCGGGGGCGGTAGGTCATCTCCTGCTGCGGTCATGGGCCCATCTTGGCAGCGCCCGGCGCCTCGCCAACCGCCTGCCTACCCCAGCGCGAGCTCC
>JBATOB010000152.1:0-2696 GCA_049290655.1 Chromatiaceae bacterium
GTACTCGTTGATCAGGTCCGGCGCGATGCTGAAGCGCTCGAAATTGAAGATGGCGGCAACCTTGTGGCCGATCGGCACCAGATGGGCCTCGAAGGCCTGGAGCAGGTGGTCGATGTCCCGGTGGGTGCGCACCGTCAAACCCTCGAAGTTAGCGAAGAGGATATTGCGCCCGGCGTCGTAGGCCAGGCGTTGATCGAGGGGCAACTCCAGCATGGCCGCGCGCAGATTCATGGCCTGAGTCCCGAAGATGCGCGCATCCATCAACCGCGGCGGCCGCGGCATCCGGGGGATGAAGGCCATCCGCTCCAGTATGTCGCGCTCCAAATCCACGCCGGGGGCGATCTCGGTCAGTTCGAGGCCGTCGGGTCCCAGGCGGAACACGCAGCGCTCCGTGATGTAGATCACGGTCTTGCCGCGTTCCGCCGCCCGCTGGCCGCTGAAGGTCCGGTGCTCGACCTGCTCGACGAATTTCCGCGCCCCTCCGTCGGCATGAATCCGCAGCCCCCCCTTCTCCAGGGCGATCTCCCGGTTGCCGGCGGTAAAGGTGCCCACGAAGACCACCTTTTTCGCGTTTTGGCTGATATTGATGAAACCACCGGCCCCGGCGAGCCTGGGGCCGAATTTAGAGACATTGAGGTTGCCCTCGCGGTCGGCCTGAGCCAGCCCCAGGAAGGCGATGTCGAGTCCGCCACCATCGTAAAAGTCGAATTGGCTGGGCTGATCGACGATAGCCTGGGCATTGATGGCGGCGCCAAAGCTGAGTCCCCCCGCCGGCACGCCCCCGACCACTCCGGGCTCGGCGGTGAGGGTGATGAGATCCAGGATGTTCTCCTCGGTGGCCACGCAGGCAACGCCCTCGGGCATGCCGATACCCAGGTTCACCACGTCGTTGGTGGCGAGTTCCAGGGCCGCGCGGCGGGCGATGACCTTGCGCTCGTCCAGGCCCATGGGCGGGATGGCGGACAAGGGCACCCGGATCTCCCCCGAGAAGGCGGGGCTATAGGGCTCGCCGAAGGTCTGCATGTGGTACTCGGGCCGCTCCGCGACCACCACGCAATCGACCAGAATCCCGGGGATCTTGACCTGACGCGAGTGGAGGCTATGGCGGTCGGCGAGGCACTCGACTTGGGCAATGACGAGGCCACCCGAATTATGGACGGCCATGGCGATGGCCTGGGCCTCCAGGGTCAGGGCCTCGCGCTCCATGGTGATGTTGCCCTCCGGGTCGGCGGTGGTGCCGCGAATAAAGCCGACATGGATCGGAAAGGCCTTGTAAAACAGATACTCATCGCCGTCGATCTCCATCAGGCGCACCAGTTCGACACCGCTGGCGAGGGTCCGGTCGTTGAGCTTGCCCCCACCCAGGCGGGGATCGACGAAGGTGCCCAGGCCAACCCGCGTCAGGGTCCCGGGCTTGCCGGCGGCGATGTCGCGGAAGAGGTGGCTGATGACGCCTTGGGGCAGGTTCCAGGCCTCAATGCGATCGGCGAGGGCCAGTTGCTGCAGCTTGGGGACCAGGCCCCAATGGCCACCGACCACGCGCCGCACCAGGCCCTCATGGCCAAAGTGGTTGAGACCTCGCACCTTGCCGTCGCCCTGACCCGCGGCATAGACCAGGGTCAGGTCGCGGGGATGACCGAGCCCCTGGACGTCTCCGTCCTCACCTTCCAGAAAGCGTTGCTCCAGGGCCAGGGCCAGATTCTCCGGAAAGCCAATGCCGACGAAACCGCCGGTGGCCAGGGTATCGCCGTCGCGGATCAGTCGTACCGCTTGCCGGGCGCTGACCACCTTGCCGGTATCGCCGGCGTGCAGCGAGGCAATCAAGGGATGTTGGGACATGGGGATGCCTGGGGTATGGCGGGCGGAAGGGGGCAATGTATCATCCCGTTCCAGCCAATTCACGCCAACAGAACCCCACCATGACCCGCTTCTGCCTGATCCGTCACGGGGAAACCCCCTGGAACGCCGAGCGGCGCATCCAGGGCCAGCTCGACATCGGCCTGAACGCGACCGGCGAGGCGCAAGCACGCGCCCTTGGGCCAGGCTTGTCCAGCCAGCACTTCACCGCCGTCTATAGCTCCGACCTGGCGCGGGCCTGGCATACAGCGGAGCTGGCGACCCAAGACCTGGAGTTGCCCAACCTGCGGCCCGAGGCGAGCCTGCGGGAGCGCCACTATGGCATCTATCAGGGCCTGACGGCGAAGGAGGCCTTGGCGCGCCACCCCGAGAACCATCACCACCACAGCCAGCGCAGCCTGGACTACGACTACGGGACCGGCGAAACCCTGCGGGCCTTCGCCACGCGCGTCCTGGAGGGCCTGACCCGCCTGGCCGAGCGACACCCGGGGGGCACCCTCCTCGCCTTCACCCACGGCGGCATACTAGACATTGTCTATCGCGCCGCGACCGGCCGCGACCTGTCCGGCCCGCGCGATTTCCCGGTGCCGAACGCCGCCATGAACTGGCTGGAATATGCCGCGCCCCGCTGGACCATCCTGGCCTGGGCCGACCGCCGCCATCTGGAGCGGACCCTGGACGAGGTCGTCGAGTGATATGGTTATGTTTTCTGCAACGGTGTCCGCTTGATCCGTCCAGGGTATCATCGACATGACTCGCCTCAGCCTTCTGGGCAGCCTGACCGCCCGCCGCCGGGGAATTCTACGTTTTCCGCCCCCTGCCGAAGGGGCGGATGAGCG
>JBATOB010000153.1:0-15625 GCA_049290655.1 Chromatiaceae bacterium
AGCGCTCCGTAAACTCCTTGCCGTTATCCGTCAAGACGGTTTGGATTTTGAACGGCGCTTTATCGACGAGACGCTTGAGAAAAGCGCTGGCATTTTCGGCGGTTTGCTGGTCCAGGATCTCCACGTAAACCCACCGGGAGGCGCGATCAATGGCGACGCACAGATACCGATGCGCGGTTTCGTCCGGCAGTTGCGGCAGATACTTGACATCGGCGTGAACGAAACCAGGCTCATAATCCTTAAAGGTTTTAAACGCCTGGTGGTCGCTCTCCTCCTGGGGGCGCAAGGCTTGGAGATCAGCAACGCCATAGCGACGCAGGCAACGATTCAGGCCAGAGCGCGACACGTTCGGATTGAGAAACTCGCGGGTGACCGCCAGCAGGTCGTCCAACGGGAGTAACAAGGTGTTGCGTAGCTCAATAACGACGATCTCTTGGGCCGGCGTCAGGGTGGCATGGAGGTGATGGGGACGATGCGAGGCATCCTGACCATTTTCACGCCGCCGCCATTTGCGCACCGTAGCGCGATTCAAATGATACTCGCGCGCCAGCTCGCGCTCTGACTTCGTGGATTCGCGCAGTTCTTGGCGAATCGCGGGCGTCGTGCGAGCGTTTTTATGTAGGTTGAGATTCATGGGCGCGAGCCTTCAAGTGGTCAGGACCTGGGTTGTGCAAGCCGCTGTTCGAGCACGGCTCGCCTCCGCCGCAAGAGTGCGAAGCACGTCTCTCGCTAAGAATATCGGATAACTCCGTCTCGGTATATAATCACACGGTGCTCGACACATAGAGGACTACCCAACAGCGAAAAGTGGAACAGCCTGTCCAAGGAATATCAGGCCATCGTCGCCGCGGCCACCTCCGCCGCCCATGTCCAGTGCCAGGCGCGCTACGACGCCCGCAACCCGGGTGCCCTGAAGCAACTGGTTGCCGAGGGCGCCAAGCTCAATCGCTTTTCCAAGGATATCATGGACGCCGCCTTCAAGGCCGCCCAAGAGGGCTATAAGCAGCAGTTCTCATTTTGGCAGTCACCCTGTTTTTGGCTCTGTTGGGGGCAGTGAATCGAAGCTTTTCAGCATGAAATCCATCAGCGCTTCCCAACCGTTGAAGCACCGGTAACTGGTTAAGGTTCGGATATCGTTGAACAGGCGCTGACGCGAAGGCAGCTTCCGGCGGAGCAGTTGGTACTTATCGTCCATCCACTCCAAGACGGTATGGGTCAAAAAGGCTAGGATAATGAGGCTAGCCAGCAAGGACGACAGGTGCCGTTGGCCGTGCCCGTAGTTGTGCTCGAAGTGGTAGCCCTTGGTCTTCAGGGTGTTGTTGTTTTCGTTTTCGATTTTCCAGCGGCCACGCCCGGCCGCGACGACCTCGGCGACGTTGCCGCCGTTGAGCGCCAGCAGGGTCGCAAAGGCGTTGCAGTACAACACCTTGCCGTCCGTATCGGTGGTGGTGATCTCGCACCAGTTGACCGTGAGTGCGTCATCGGCGTCGCGCAGGGGGACTGCCTCCGCGCAGCGGTAGGTGTCCATCTCGCGGCGCTTGCCGGTCCAGCGCGTATGGGTCACGGTGCCGACGGCGCCGGTGCGTTGCCGGTCCTCCACCCATTCGTAGGTAACGGGATGGGAGTCGGGCTGGCAGACCAGAATGAAGTCGAGCCCCAAGGACTGCAATGTGCGGCAAAACGGCTCGTGGCAGTAGAGGTCGTCGCCGAGGATAATCGCCTTCAGCCGGCCGCATTCCCCGCCATGCGCGGCCAGCCAGCGCTTGGCGGCGTTAATCTCGCAGTCCTGCTGCTGAGCGCCGTCCTGCGGGCGGATGAACTCCGGGGCCAGCGGGATGACTTTGTCACACCCCGGCTTGACCAGCACGGGGGTGAGGGCCGAGTGGCAATACGTCACCTTGCCGTTGGCGTGCCGCCGGGTCGAACAGTGCTCGCAATGGATCGCCGACGAGGAGAAATACTCCGTCCCGTCGAGGGCGAGCAGCACCGCGCCACCCACCGAGCGGTAGGAATCCACGACGCCTGCTTGCTCCAAGGCGCTGAAAAGGCATGAAAATAGGGGCTCGACTGCGGTGGGATCGGTGGCGTCGAGCAGGGTGCGGATCTGGTTGTCCGAGGGGATTTCGTGAGCCCCGAACAGCGTCCGGGCGTTGTTTTCCCCCCGCGTCTGTTCCAGGCTACGCTGGTATTCCAAAAACGAGGGGCTTTGCAGGAAGAACACCGCGAAGGCGCTTAAGGCCGCATCGACCATGGTGTAGGTCGTGTTTTTGCCCTGCCGAGGGTCGGTGAAGCCCTCGAAGGTGCGACGCATCCGCTTCGTCATGTCGTCCAAGATCAGGATAAAGGGGCCAAAGGGTGCGCTCATGGGGGACTTCCAGTCAGGTCTTATCCGGCTAGTCTGCCTGGTAATTGCCACAAGGAGAATTGCTGGGCTATAAGGAACTGGACGAGAAGAACGCGAGCTGGAAGAAGGTCTATCCCGACTACAGCGGCTTCCTGGCCCAGCAGGTGCAATGGCAGTCGGTGGCCGAGGCCAACTACTTCCAGTACTTCGCCGCACAGAAGCTCTAGGCCCCGGCCCGGTGATCCGGGGTCTCGACCCGCGGGTTACCGGTTCCCTCCCCCCTTTTTTGACCGCGGAGGCCCAACGCCGAGCGCCACCCCATGGGCCTCGGCGTTTTGCCATCCGGATGGTCGCGGGCCATCTCCATGAAGATCCTCCTCCGCCTGTCTTTGGTCATCGACGGCATCAATGGCCTCCTGGGCAGGCTGATCCCCTGGCTGGTGCTGGCCGCCGTCCTGATCAGCGCGACTAACGCCGTGGCCCGCAAGGCCTTCAATCTCAGCTCCAACGCCTATCTCGAGGTCCAGTGGTACCTCTTCGCCGCCGTCTTCCTGCTCGGCGCTGGCTATGCCTTCATGGTGAATGCCCATGTCCGCATCGATGTCCTGGCGGGCAAGCTGTCGATGCGCACGCGCAACCTCATCGATCTCGTTAGCATCCTGGTCTTTCTCCTGCCTCTGTGTGGCTTCATGATCCACCTCTCCTGGCCTTATGTCTGGCAGGCCTACACCTCGGGGGAGATCTCGCAAAATTACGGCGGCCTCATCCGCTGGCCCGCTTACGCCCTGGTGCCCATCGGCTTTGGCTTCCTGGGTTTGCAGGCCTTGTCGGAACTTATCAAGCGCCTGGCCTTCCTGAGCGGGCAGGGGCCCAATCCCCTAGGGGTGGGTAGCTCCGAGGAGGAGGTCGTCGAGCACGGGCATCTGGGCGATGCCACCGCCGCTACTCGCACCGCTGGAGGCATCACGAAATGATCGTACTCCTCACCGCCCACATCCCCGAACTCATGTTCGCCTCTCTGCTGCTCTTTTTGCTCACGGGTTTTCCGGTGGCCTTCTCCCTGGCCGCCGTGGGCATGACCTAGGGCTTCATCGGCATGGAACTCGGCCTGCCGCCGATCCTCTTCCAGGCCTTGCCCCTGCGGGTCTTCGGCATCATGCAGAACGAGACCCTGCTGGCCATCCCCTTCTTCACCCGCATGGGTCTGATCCTGGAACGGAGCGGTATGGCGGAGAACCTGCTCGACACTGTCGGCCAGGTCTTCGGGCCTATCCGCGGCGGCGTGGCCCTCGCGGTCATCCTAGTGGGCGCCCTGTTGGCGGCGACCACCGGCGTGGTGGCGGCCTCGGTCATCTCCATGGGCCTCATCTCCCTGCCGATCATGCTGCGCTACGGCTATAGTCCGGCGATCGCCTCCGGCACCATTACCGCCTCGGGAACGTTGGCGCAGATCATCCCGCCCTCCCTGGTGCTGATCGTCATGGCTGACCAGCTCGGCCGCAGCGTCGGCGATCTTTACATGGGCGCCTTCATCCCGGCCTTCACGCTGGTGAGGCTCTTCGCGCTCTTCATCATCCTCCTGGCCATCTTCAAGCCCCGCCTGGTCCCGGCCCTGCCCCCCGAGGCGCGCACCTACCAGGAACCCAATGGCCGCTCCGGCCTGCGCTCCCTGACGATCTTTACGCTGATCATCGTCACCCTCGCCGTGGCCTTTGGCCTCTATTACGGCGAGATCCTGACTGCCATCGAGGGGACCCTTGCCAAGCCGGCCCTGGACGAGACCATCGTCGTCGGCCTCACCGGCGGCACCCTGCTGGCTTGGGTCGGCGTCGTCATCAACAAAGGGCTGCGCCTGGGCCTGCTGTCGCGCATCACCGAGCGCGTCACCTTCGTCCTGATTCCGCCCCTGATCCGCATCTTCCTGGTGCTCGGCACCATCTTCCTCGGCGTGGCGACCCCCACCGAGGGTGGCGCCATGGGGGCCGTCGGCGGCATGATCCTGGCCATGGCCCGCGGCAAGCTGAGCTGGAGCCTGTTCCGGCAGTCCCTCGAATCCACGCCCGGCTGTCAGCCTTCGTACTCTTCATCCTCATCGGCTCGACCATCTTCAGCTTCACCTTCACCGCCGTCGATGGCCAGCTCTGGGTCGAGCATCTCTTCGACAAGCTGCCGGGAGGCGAGATCGGCTTTCTGGTGTTCGTCAACTTCGTCATCTTCATTCTGGGCTTCTTCATCGATTACTTCGAGATCGCCTTCATCCTGGTGCCCCTGCTGGTGCCGGTGGCCGACAAGATGGGCATCGATCTGGTGTGGTTCGGCGTCCTGCTGGCGATGAACCTCCAGACCTCCTTCCTGACGCCGCCCTTCGGCTTCTCCCTCTTTTTCCTGCGCAGCGTGGCCCCGGCGCATGCCTTTATCGACCGCATAACCCACAGGCGCGTCGAGGGCGTCAAGACCCTGGACATCTACCGCGGATCGATCCCCTTCGTCATCATCCAGATCACCATGGTCGCCACCCTGGTCGCCTTTCCCGGACTGGTCACCAATGCCCTGAACAAGGGCGTCAAGGTCGATCTGGATACCATCCATATCGAGGTGCAGAGCGGTGGCGACTGGGGGCAGGGCGGTAATGATTGGGGCAACGAGGTGCCCAAGGAGGATGGTGATACCGACATGCCACTCCGGGGCGGCACGGAGGAGGCCGAGGCTAGTCCTCCCGACCCAGGCTGGGGCAACCCCCGGAGTGGCTGGTAAGCCCGATCATGAGGTGAACAGAAGTCTTGTTCGCGCGCCCTCGCGCGCGCTGGCTGATTGACCTCGCATCCTTTGCTCTATACTAGGACTTACCCGCCCGGATCCTGGCTGTACTCGGCGGCTTCCACCGTTGAACTTGAGGAGGCCCGATGCGTCGTTCTAATTTGATCCGACAGCGCCTGACCGTGCTAGCCTTTCTAGGCTCTTTTATCTTCTTCTCGCCCTTGGTGGTGCTGTTCGACCGGGCGGATGCCCCTGGGGGGATGCCCCTGCTCTACCTCTACCTCTTCGGGGCCTGGGCACTGATCATCGGCTTGAGCGCCTGGATCCTGGGAATGGACGGGGAATGAACCCCGGGGCCCCTGGGATGACCTGGCGGGTGGCGCGGCCTCGATGACCATCAGCGGTTCCCTGATCGCCGGCGTTGCCTTCGTCTATCTCGGGCTGCTATTCGCCCTGGCTCATTGGGCGGACCGGCGAGCGGACCAGGGGCGGTCGGTGATCGCGCGGCCCACGGTCTACGCCCTGTCCCTGGCGGTCTATTGCACGGCCTGGACCTTTTACGGCAGCGTGGGGCGGGCGGCCAGCGGCGGGCTGGGCTTCCTGACCATCTACCTCGGGCCGACCCTCGCGGCCCTGCTGTGGGGGTCGCTGCTGGTGAAGATGGTGAGGGTGAGCAAGGCGGAGCGCATCACCTCCATCGCCGATTTCATCGCCTCGCGCTATGGCAAGAGCCACCTCCTGGGGGGCCTGGTGACCCTGATCGCCGTGGTGGGGGTGGTGCCCTACATTGCCCTGCAACTCAAGGCCATCTCCCGCAGTTTCATCATCCTGCTGGAGTACCCGGCCATCGTCATGCCGGACCCGGCGGCAACCTTGCCCATCTGGCACGATACGGCCTTCGTGGTGGCCCTGCTGCTGGCCCTTTTCACCATCCTCTTCGGCACCCGTCACCTGGACGCCAGCGAGCGCCACGAGGGTTTGGTGGCGGCCATCGCCTTCGAATCCATCGTGAAACTGGCGGCCTTCCTGGCGGTGGGGCTCTTCGTGGTCCTGGGCCTCTTCGGGGGTGCCGGCCTCGGTACCGAGCCCACCCAGGAGTTGGGGGCCGCGGGGGGGAGCGCCGAGGCCCTGTTCGAGCCCCGCATCGGCGACTTCGCCGATTGGTTCGCCATCTCGCTGCTGGCGGGGCTGGCCGTCATGTTCCTGCCGCGTCAGTTTCAGGTGGCGGTGGTGGAGATCAGCGACGAGCGCCATATCCAGCGCGCTATCTGGCTGTTCCCGCTCTATCTGTTGCTCATCAACCTCTTCGTCATCCCCATTGCCCTGGCGGGGGTGCTGACCTTCGGCGCGGGCGGGGTGGACGCGGACAGCTTTGTCCTGACCCTGCCCATGGCCCATGGCCAACCCTGGCTGGCGCTGTTCGTCTTCATCGGCGGCCTCTCGGCGGCTACCGGGATGGTGATCGTGGAGACCATCGCCCTCTCCACCATGGTCAGCAATGATCTGATGCTGCCGGTCCTGCTGCGGCGCTGGCAGGGCCTGCCACCCGAGGCGGATATGGGCAAGCTGCTGTTGCGCATCCGGCGCGGGGCCATCGTCGCCATTCTGCTGCTGGGTTACCTCTATTACCGGCTGGCCGGGGATGCCTATGCCCTGGTGAGTATTGGCCTCATCAGCTTTGCCGCCGTCGCCCAGTTCGCGCCGCCCATCATCGCCGGCCTCTACTGGCGGGGCGGGACCCGTGGTGGGGCCCTGGCGGGGCTGACGGCGGGCTTCGCCGTCTGGCTCTACACCTTGCTCATCCCCTCCTTCGCCAAGTCTGGCTGGCTGCCCCTGGGTTTCCTGGAGCAGGGCCCCTTCGGCATCGAACTCTTGAAGCCCCAGGCCTTGTTGGGGTTGGCGGGCCTCAACGAGATCACCCATGCCCTGATCTGGAGCCTGACCGCCAATATCGGCGCCTTCCTGATCGTGTCGTCGCGACGGATGCCCAACGCGGAAGAGATGGCCCAGGCCAGCGCCTTCGTGGATGCCCTCAAAAACCCGCGTCGGGCCCACCTGGCCCTGTGGCGGGGTAACGCCGAGGTGGCGGAGTTGATGGCCCTGGCGGAGCGCTTCCTAGGCGCGGAGCGGGCGCGGACGGCCTTTGTCCGCTTTGCCGGTTCCCGAGGGGTGGCTCGGGTGGCGGACCTGCCGGCGGATGCCCGCACCGTCTATTTCGCCGAGACCCTGCTCTCCGGCGCCATTGGCGGTGCCTCGGCGCGGGTCATGGTCGCCTCCGTCACCCAGGAGGAGACCCTGGGCCTGGACGAGGTCCTGGACATCCTCGACGAGGCCTCCCAAATCCGGGCCTACAGCCACGAACTGGAGCGTAAGTCCCAAGAGCTGGAGGCGGCGACGGCGGAACTGCGGGCGGCCAATCTGCGGCTCCAGGAGTTGGATCGCCTGAAGGACGATTTCATGTCCTCCGTCACCCACGAGTTGCGCACGCCCCTGGCCTCCATCCGGGCCTTTTCGGAAATTCTGCACGACGACCCGGACCTGGACGGGGCGGAGCGCCAACGCTTCCTCGGCATCCTGGTCAGCGAGACCGAGCGCTTGTCGCGCCTGGTCAATCAGGTCCTGGACCTGGCCAAGATCGAATCCGGCCACGCCGACTGGCGGGCGGAGGACGTGGACCTGGTGGAGGTCATCGAACAGGCGGTGATCAGCGTGGGACGGCTTCTGGAAGAGGCGGGCCTGAAGCTGGAGATGGATCTGGCGACGGGGGCGAGCCCCCTGGTCAGGGCGGACCGCGACCGCATGATGCAGGTGATGGTGAATCTGCTGGCGAATGCCGCCAAGTTTTCCCCTCGGGGGTCCGGGCGTATCGTCGTGCAACTGGAGGAGGTGGCCGCCGGTTGGCGGGTCAGCGTTACGGACAATGGCCCGGGCATCCCGGCCGCGGAACTGGAGCAGGTCTTCAAAAAATTTCACCAAGCCAGCGCGGGCGGCAAAAAACCCCTGGGGACCGGCCTGGGTCTGCCCATCTGCAAGCAGATCATCGAACATTTCGATGGTCGTATCTGGGCGGAATGCGCCCCGGGAGGGGGCGCCCGCCTCGCTTTTGAGTTACCTTTCGGGCAAGGGGGCTCCAACGGCGCGGTTGGGCCCCTTGATCCTAACCATCCAACACAGGTCAAGAACCCGGTATGAGCAAGCAAGTCCTGATCGTCGATGACGAGCCCAACATTGTTATCTCCCTGGAGTTTCTCATGAAGCGCGAGGGCTTCGCGGTGGCGGTGGCCCGGGATGGCGAGGAGGGTCTCGCTGCTATCCGGGCGGGGCGTCCCGATCTGGTGGTACTCGACGTCATGATGCCCAAGCGCAACGGCTACGAGGTGTTGGAGGCGGTACGCGCCGACCCCTCCCTGGCGGGGGTGCGCATCCTCATGCTGACCGCCAAGGGCCGCCCGGCGGAGAGCGAGAAGGGGCTGGAACTGGGAGCCGACGCCTATATGCCCAAGCCCTTCTCCACCCGTGAATTGGTGGACAAGGCCAAGTCCCTGCTGGCCGAGGGGGACAAACAGCCATGAGTGCATCCCCCAACCCAGATCAGGCCGGCGGCGCCCTGGGCCTGGAAGGCGGCGATCATGCCCCCTTGCGTGGCCTGGCCAGTCGGTTGCCCCTGGTGATGTCCCCGGCCGCGACCCTGCGCGAGGTGCTTTACGCCATCAGTCAGGGCCGCGAAGACGCCGTGGTGGTGGCCGACGAGGCCAGCCAATTGCCCCTGGGCCTGGTGACCCTGCGCGAACTCCTGCATGTCATCACCTTCGAAGGTGGCGATCTGGATGCCCCGGTGGCCGCCTACATGACCGGCGCCCCCCTGACGGCGGCGGCGGATTCCCCCGCCCATCGCGCCAAGGTCCTCATGGCCAAGAAGGGGGTTGGACATATCCTGCTGGTGGAGGCGGATGGCCGTTTCTGTGGCCTGGTGCATCAGGCGGACCTGCTAGGGTTGCGCGCCGGCGGGGCCGAGGTGCTCATCGCCGCTATCGCCGCCACCCGTGACCTCAAGGGCATGGTCCTCGTCGCCGATCAGGTGCGCCGCCGCGGCGCGGATCTGTTTAACGCTGGCATGGGCGTCGAGGCCATCTGCCAGTGGATGTCGGGCCTCAATGACCTCATCGCCATGCGCGTCATCGAGCTGATCGAGGACGAATTCGACCTGCCCGCGGTCCCCTGGTGCTGGCTCCTGTTCGGTTCCGAGGGCCGCCTGGAGCAGACCTTCACCACCGATCAGGACAATGGCCTCATCTTCGAACCTAGCAATGCCGGGGATACCGAGGCCCTGCGCGCCGCCTTCCTGCCCTTTGCCCAGGCCGTCAATGACGCCCTGCATTACTGTGGGTTCGAGCGTTGCCGGGGCGGTATCATGGCCAGTAACCCAGACTGCTGCCTGAGCAGTGAGGAGTGGATGGCGCGGTTTTCGAGCTGGCTACGGGTGCCGGACCCCGAGGCCCTGCTCCATGGCACCATCTTCTTCGACTTTCGGCCTGTCTATGGGCGCTATGAGCTGGTTGACCGGCTGCGCGCCTGGTTGATGGCCAAGGCCCCGGAACATCCCCTCTTTTTGCGCCTCCTGGCGGAACTGGCCTTGGGGGTGGAACCGCCCCTGGGCTGGGCCGGCCGCTTTACCTATGACCGCAATCGCGCCTTTCCCCATACCCTGGACCTCAAACTCCAGGGTGCCCGCCTCTTTGTCGATGTGGCCCGCATTGGTAGCCTGGCCAAGGGTATCTGGGCCACCAGCACCGCCGACCGCCTGCGCGCCATCGGTACCGGTCCAGGCCGCTCCGCCGAGGACATCGCCGCCGAGGTCGAGGGCTTTCACCTGGTGCAGCGCTTTCGCATCCGCCAGCAACTGGCGACCCCGGACCACGACGCCGCCAATCGCGTGGACCCCGCCGGCCTCAACGAACTCAACCGGCTCATGCTCAAGGAGGCCCTCAAGCAGGCCAAGAAGATGCAGGCGCGACTGCGGCAAGAGCATGGGCTCTGATCCCGGGCCCCGTCCCTAGAACCCCGGCACCGCCCGCAGGAAGAAGGTCTTGAGATAGGCGGTTTCGGGGATGGCCGGGTGGATGGGGTGGTCCGGTCCCTGGCCGCCGGACTCCAGCAGTTGCAGACCGATATTGGCGCGGCGGGCACCCTGCTGGATGGTGCGCAGAAACTCGTCGCGGCCCAGGTGGAAGGAGCAGGAGGAGGTCACCAGCAGGCCACCGGGCTCCAGCACCTCCAGGCCGAGGCGATTGAGGCGTTGATAGGCCTGCAGGCCCTCGCGCTCGTCCTTGCGGCGCTTGATGAAGGCCGGCGGGTCGAGCATGACCAGGTCGAAGCGCTCGCCCTGTTCCTTGAGCAGGCGCAGCACCTCGAAGGCATCGCCCTGCACGCCGGTGATCCGGTCCAGCAGGCCATTGTGCTCGGCATTCTCGCCCACCCGTTCCAGGGCCGTCGCCGAGCTATCGACGCAAACTACTTCCTCGGCGCCGAGACGGGCCGCCCGCAGCCCCCAGGCGCCGATATAACTGCACACGTCCAGGGCGCGTCGGGGCTGGCAAAAGCGCGCCAGGCGGTCGCGATTCTCCGCCTGGTCATAGAACCAGCCGGTCTTTTGGCCCGTCAGCGGCGAGACCAGGAAGCGGTTGCCATGCTCCGGGACCTCGATGTCAACCGGCGGCTCGCCCAGCGCCACCTCGTTGGCCAGGGGCAACCCCTCCAGTTCGCGCACGGCGGTGTCGTTGCGCAGCAGGATGCTCGTCGGGCCCACTACCTCCTCCAGGGCGGCCAGGATCTCGGGGCGCGCCCGTTCCATGCCGGCGGTGGTGATCTGGACCACCAGCAGGTCGCCGTAGCGGTCCACCACCAGGCCCGGCAGTCCATCGCTTTCGCCAAAGACGAGCCGGTAGAAGGGCTGGTCGTAAAGTTGCTCGCGCAGTGCCAGGGCCTGCCCGATCCGCTGCACCCACAGGGCCGGGCCCAAGGGACGGCGCGGATCATGGGTGACCAGGCGGGCGCAGAGCAGGGCATGAGGGTTGACGTAGCCATGGCCGAGGGGATGGCCGCCGTGGCTGAGGATCTGGACCGCCTGGCCGGGCGCGAAGCCCTTGAGCGGCGTCGCCTGGGTATCGACCTCGTTGCTGTAAATCCAGCAATGGCCGGCGAGCAGGCGGCGATCCTGGTCTTTGTTGAGGCGCAGGGAGGCTAGGCTGGTCATGTTGTCTATATTCTCGGCGATGGCTTTGCCCTGGCTCGGCGCTGGGCTTGGCGATGGACTGGGGATGACTTGGACGTTGGGCCTGGCAGATTAACAGATTCGCGGCTTCGGGTTGGCGGCGGTGTGGGTGCGCATGGTGGTGCTCAGGTCGCCGATGAGGACCCGAGCCAGCGCGATGGGATCTTCCTCGCCAGGTGGGAGCCATACTGAATGCTCCGTTTCTCGATGAGGTACCAGGAAAGAAATCCCATGATGACCGAAATAAAAATAGCCGATATCTGGTTAAAGCGGATGCCGCAATCAGCAAAGAATAAGACCAGTATCTGCTGAACGGGCCATCCCCATAGGTATACCCCATAGGAAATATCGGCGGTTGGCTTTAGGCGAAGGAGAAACTTTTGGGTTGACAGGTAAATTATCGACATAAAAAGAGCGAGGTAGAATAAATAAAAATTACAGCAGGATAGCTTGATAGTTAAAAATGCCATCCAGGCCGCCACGCAGGGCGCCAAGCCGATACCCACCTTGTCTTTCCATAGGGACAGCAGGGCTCCAAAGGCAAAGCAGGGTGCCAGAAGCCTGATCTCCGGATTGGGTGGGAGCCAGGTGAAAAGTACCGGATTTTCAAGTAATGGATCAATGAGTATTAAAATAAAGAATGGTATTGTTAGTAGCCTGAACCGGGGTTTCAAAAGCCCCGGTATAAACAAGGCGGCCAGTGTCAAATAAGCAAATACCTCGTGAGGAATGGACCACAGCGAGCCGTTGATTGCCTGGAAGGCGTTATCCTCGAAAACCCCAGGCAATTCATATTTGATGTTCATTGACAATCCCTTGTAAACATAAGCAAAAACTTTTTTATCAAAAAAATACTCGGCCGCCGACTGCTCAGATAAAAGGGGGCCTAGCAGGAAGGCGGATACCAGAAGGGTAAAGGCCAGAGCCGGCCATATTCTAAAAAATCTTGCTATTAAAAACTGGATGAGGCTCCTTTTGGTAAGCAGGCTGTTGGTTACCACCAGTCCGCTCAAAAAGAAAAATATTTTCACGGCGAGGGAGCCGGAATAGTCAAAGCCAATGAATCCTCCGAGAAGGTCCCCTGGCCCGCTGGACGGCAAGATCGCGTAGGCATGGCCATAAATAACCATCATCGCGGCCATGATCCTGAAAATATCTAAATTATTTTTTTCTTTATTCAGGATGTCTTGCAGCAGCATGTGAAAATCCCAGGGACTTGGCGCCTCCGGGCTAACCCGCCAGCTTGGCCTTCAACAGTTCGTTCACCTGTTCGGGATTGGCCTGGCCCTTGCTCTCCTTCATGACCTGGCCGACGAAGAAGCCGAAGACCTTGTCCTTGCCGGTGCGGTACTGCTCCACCTGGGCGGGGTTGGCGGCGATGATGCCGTCGATCAGGGCCTCGATGGCGCCGGTATCGGTGATCTGTTTGAGCCCCTTGGCGGCGATGATGGTGTCGGCGTCGCCCTCACCTTGCCACATGGCCTCGAAGACCTGTTTGGCGATTTTGCTGGAGAGGGTCTGGTCCTGGATGCGGGCGATAAGGCCGGCGAGTCCCGCCGCGCCGACGGGCGAGCCGCCAATCTCCAGGCCCGCCTTGTTGAGGGCGGCGGAGACCTCCCCACCGATCCAGTTGGCGGCCAGCCTGGCGTCGCCGCTGGCGGTGGCGACCTCCTCGAAATAGTTCGCCAGGGCGCGGCTGGCGGTGAGCAGGTTGGCGTCGTAATCCGCCAGGCCATAGTGTTGGCGGAAGCGCGCGCGCATGGCGTCGGGCAGTTCCGGTAGGTCGCGGGTGGCCGCCGCCAGGAGCGGGGCGTCGATCACCAGGGGCAGCAGGTCCGGGTCCGGGAAGTAGCGGTAATCATTGGCCTCCTCCTTGCTGCGCATGGAGCGGGTCTCGTCCTTGTCCGCATCGTAAAGGCGGGTCTCCTGGACCACCTGGCCCCCGCTCTCCAGGATGTCGCCCTGGCGCTCGATCTCATAGCGCAGCGCCCGGTCCAGAAAGCGGAAGGAGTTGATGTTCTTGATCTCGGCGCGGGTGCCGAGCTGGTCCGCGCCTAGGGGGCGGAGGGAGATGTTGGCATCCATGCGGAAGGAGCCCTCCTGCATGTTGCCGTCGCTGATGCCAATCCAGCGCACGATCTGGTGGATCTTGCGGGCATAGGCCACCGCTTCCTCCGGCGAGCGCATATCGGGCTCGGAGACGATCTCCAGCAGGGGCGTGCCGGCGCGGTTGAGATCGATGCCGGTGAGGCCGTGAAAATCCTCGTGCAGGGACTTGCCGGCGTCCTCCTCCAGATGGGCGCGGGTGACGCCGATCTCCTTCAGGGTGCCGTCATCGAGCCGGATATGCACCTGGCCGCGGCCCACCACCGGGTGCTCGTACTGGCTGATCTGGTAGCCCTTGGGCAGGTCCGGGTAAAAGTAGTTCTTACGCGCGAAGACCGAGCGCTCGGCGATCTCGGCCGCGATGGCCTTGCCGAAACGCACCGCGAGGCGGACCGCCTCGGCGTTGAGGACGGGCAGCACACCCGGCAGGCCGAGGTCGATGGCGCAGGCCTGGCTATTGGGGGCGGCGCCAAAGGCCGTGGGCGCGCCGGAGAAGATCTTGGATTGGGTGGCGAGCTGGGTGTGAATCTCCAGCCCAATGACGGTTTCCCATGGCATGGTGGCGTTGACCTCGTGTGCGGATTAAGAGGATTGTGGGCCGGCCGGGGCTCGTGGGCAAGCCGCAAAGCGAGGGGATGTCCCGGGCAGGCTTGGCATGTCTTGCCATTGACCCTGCCTAACCGCTAGGATCAAGGGCGATCAAGGTTGCTGCCGCGCACGCGGCCGGAGGTTGTCATGGGCCAGGCCATGAGGAAGGTGTTGTACGACGAGAGCGAGTATCTGGCCAGCGAGAGCCAGGCTCCCGTCAAACGGGAATTCGTCGCCGGAGAGGTCTATGTCATGGCTGGGGCGACGGCGCGGCATAACCGTATCTCGGGCAATCTCTACGTCATGCTGGATGCCGCCACCCGTGGCACGCCCTGCGAGGTCTTCATGGCGGACATGAAGGTCAAGGTCGAGGCCCACCGGGCCTTTTATTATCCCGATGTCCTGTTGGCCTGTGAGCCGGGCGACGACCAGCCCCTCTATCGTACCCGTCCCTGCCTCCTCGTCGAGGTCCTCTCGCCGTCCACCGCCGGCATCGATGAGCGAGAGAAGTGGCACCATTACCGGGATATCCCGACCCTGCGCCATTATCTGCTCATCGACTCCGAGTCCCGCCAGGTCCGCCTGCGCACCCGGGCGGGGGCTGACTGGCTGGAGCAGACCCTGGGCGAGGGGGAACTGCTGCGGTTGACCTGCGGCCCGGTACGGCTGGAGCTGGGGCTCGCCGCGATTTACGACCGCAGCGGGCTGGAGGCAAACGCGACCCTGGCCTGAGTATCCAGGTTTGGCCAGGGAGCCCCGCGTGGCGACCGCGGGTTTGCCGACCTCACTCGCCACCCTTGTATCAGGAGTGTCCTATCGTGCCGGGGGGCGCGAGCTGGTGCAAGACCGTCCCGGGCAGCAGCAGCCGATCCGGTCGGCCCGCCAACGGTACGAAGCCGAAGTGCCGGTAGAACCCCGCTGCCGCGGCGTCCTTGGCATCGACCACGAGGGCGGCCACGGCGAGCACCCGGCTGGCCTGAACCACCTTGTGGCAGGCGTCGGACAGGAGCATCGTACCGAGCCCCTGGCCATGGAATGCCTGATCGACAGCCAAGCGACCGAGGAACGCCACGGGTACCGGATAGCGAGGGAGCTTGCGCGCTATCTCCCAGGGCAAGTCCGCACAGATCACGCTCCCAGCGCTCAGGGAGAAGAAGCCCGTAAGATAGCGTGCCTCATGGCGTGGTGTTGCCACAAACACCCGCGCGACTCCCCGCCGCGGGTCTTGCGCGGCATAGCGGCGAAGGTAGTCGTCAAGCTGGAGTTGACCGCAGTGGAAGGCGCTCGTATCGAGCGGCCGCATGGCGTAGGCCATTAGCCTAAAAAGGGCAGTTGTCGTGGTCAAGTTTTTTCGGACACCGCGATAAGTGCTTGCTCAGCCATTGATTGCTCGTAAGCACGGGGTGACTGATACCTCAGTGTTGAGTGCCACCGGCTCGGGTGGTAGAAGCCAACCATGTCGTCCGCAACAGCCTGTTCAGCGGCGGCCTGCTGGGCATCGGCCTGGTGCCAGACGCGCGCCATGTTCAAGCTCAGCAAGCATCGTTCCATGACACGGT
>JBATOB010000154.1:0-1680 GCA_049290655.1 Chromatiaceae bacterium
CCTGAAACCCCTTGGGCGACCAGCGCGAGAGCACATTGGCGATACCGTCATGGGATGGCACGCCGTTCTTGAACGGCGCGAACTGGCGCGGCTAGCCCAGTTTTTCCCGGCCGAACGCTTCGATCGCCTCCCAGCCGTCGGCCCCACTGGACCGTCGGGAGCAGGATGTCGGCCAGGGCGTGCAGCTTGTTGCGCTCGACCCGAGGGTCGTGCAGCGGCGAAAAATGCTCAAGGATGCTTGCGGACACGAGAAACGCCTAAGTCAGTTTCTCGATATGATCCCTTACCCCACTGTCAGATCACAACTTTAAGCGCGCTCGCCCTGGGGGTCCTCATCCGCCATCAGGCCACTCGCCCGCAGCACCTGGCGCTGAACGGCCCGGGTCAGCACCGCCTCGCCCCCCGGCCGGACCAGGGTGAAATAGTGGCGGGCGCGGGTGATGCCGGTGTAGAGCAACTCCCGGGTCAGGATGGGGCTCGGGTACTCGGGCAGGACCAGGGCGACATGGGTGAATTCCGAACCCTGGGATTTGTGCACCGTGAGGGCATAGACGGTCTCCACCGCCTGGAGACGGCTGGGCAGGACCCACTTGATGCCATCCTGGCCGTCGCCCGCGGGGAAGGCCACCCGCAGGCTTTCCCCTTGGCCGGCGGCCCCGGGGTGGACCAGGGTCACGCCGATATCCCCGTTCATCAGGCCGAGCCCGTAGTCGTTGCGGGTGACGAGGACCGGTCGGCCGAGATACCAACCGGTGCAGGCCTCGATCATCTGGGCCTCATGGAGGGCGCGGGCGAGCCAGTGATTGAGCCCCTCGACCCCCCAGGGGCCGCGCCGCAGGGCGCATAGCACCTGGAACTGGCCGTGGGCCTTGAGGACCCTCCGTGCCCAGGCGTCGAAGACGCCGGGCTCCGCCTCGGGGCTGGGTCGGCCCTGGCGCAACAGGGTCAGGTAATGGCCATAACCCACCCGCGAGGGGGGTTGCTCCCCGGCCGGGGTCTGGAGATGGTCGGCGGGTGGCGCGGTGGCCGAGGCCGGGGCCAGCCCCCCGGCGGTGATGAGGGAGCGCAGGGCGGGGGCCTCGAGGTTGGGGATGGCCGCCAGGGCCAGATCGCGGTGGCCCCGAGCCCAGATGCCCAGCACCGTGGCGCTGTCGCCTTCATTCACCGCCTGGGCGAGTTGGCCGATACCACTGTCCGCGCTGAAACGGTGGCTGTGGCGCAACATGACAATGGCCTGATCCAGGGGGAGGCCAGCCGGGTCGATTAGGGCCGGGTCGAGCCTCTCCCCAGTCGCGGCGGCCAGCCAGTCGCGGCTGTCCAGGGTGTAATGACCCTCGCCCGCGCGCTGGCAAAGCTGGCCGAGCAGGGCCCCGGCCTCCACCGAGGCGAGCTGGTCCTTGTCCCCGAGCAGGATGAGGCGGGCCCTCGGCGGTAGGGCGGCGAGGACGGCGGCCATCATCTCCAGATCGATCATGGAGGCCTCGTCGATGACCAGCACATCCAGGGCCAGGGGATTGCCGGCGTGGTGGCGCAGGTGGCGGCTGTCGGGACGGCTGCCCAGCAGGCGGTGCAGGGTGGTGACAGTGACCGGAATGGTGGCGCGCACCGCCTCGCCACTGGCGAGTCCCGCCAGGGGCAGGCGGGCGACGGCGCCGGCGATGGCCTCGTTCAGGCGCGCGG
>JBATOB010000155.1:0-5354 GCA_049290655.1 Chromatiaceae bacterium
GCCTCTGGCTGGGTGCCACCCTCTGCAACCACCTGGAGACCCTGACTCATGGCGCTATCCCCACCTAAGGCGGAGATGATCGTTGAGTTACTGAACCTGGCCAGGGATGCCATCGTCAAGGAACTGGCTGGCCAAGTCACAGCCGGGCAAGCCGAGGCCCTGGCGGAACGGATGGTTACGGGGTTTTTGACGACGTGGGGCGGCTGCGCCCTGTATCTGCCCAAGCCCGAGGCCCTATTCAGACTGCAACGCAACCGCGAAATTGCCAGATCGTTTGTCGGCGGTGATGCTGACGCTATTCGGCTAGCCCGCCGCTTCGGTATCACCACGTCCAGCGTGTATCGCCTGGCCCGCGAGCACGCCCACCCACAACGTCAGGAGATCAGCCCATGACCAGTGACACCCAGAACCTTGTGCACCTTGGCAACGTGGTCATGCTGCAGCAAGACACTGAACCATGGGGCCTAGCCTGGAGAGGTTCCAGCCTTGCCGACCCCTTCCGCCTGCAACCACAGGAGCGCCCACGGATGCCGACGATAGCCGAGGCCCGCGCCCATTACCTGCGAACCCGACGGCGGGTTTAAGCCAGTCGCTACCGCCCGGCCAAGAGCCGGGTTTTTTGTGGGCGGCTGGACAGGGCGATGACGGCCCCAAAAGGGCCGAAACAGGGGCAGCGCCGTCCTGGCTGGGGTAACTTTCCGTGGTAACCGTAAAAACGGCTTTCCGGATAACCGCGCAATATCAGCATGTTGTGTCGCCTATTCGATACCGGCATCATTCAATGGCCGGCCATTCGCGGCGGTCGTGAGACTGTAAAATTCCCCGGAGTGATACCAACCACCCAACTTGTAGGCATTGGGTAAGCGGGACTCACTGTCTGGTGAGCTTGGCTCGTAGGCTAATTCAATAAAGGTCAGCGCGCCCTGACCCAGGGGGAAGCGGAGCCCATCAGTATTGCCCAGCGGGTCATTTCCGGTGGGACTACCGTTGAACACGGCAGCCTGGATGGTCCATTCCGGATCTGGAGTCAGGATCACCTGGATAGCCGGCACGGGGTTGGGATAGGTCGGACCGGCGCCAGGAAGATTGGCGGACCAGATACCCAGCCAGCCCCAGGAGCTGTTGACCAAAAAATCCGAAGAGGCATTCGTATTAAAGTTGGTATCCGCCTCGATCTGCCCCAGCTTGATGGCTAGCCGACCATCGAAAAGCTCTTGTTGGAACCAGAGTTCACCCAACTTTGTCACCGCGGGGTGGTATTCGACGTTGGTAGGGGTTAAAAAAGCTCCTAAGTCACTATGTTCGGTGAGGCCTGCACCCTGAGTCAGGTAACCTGAAAGATGTAGGCTGGCGCCACCCCAACCCAACATCCGCTCAAGATTCGCGTCGACTTCGGGTACCAGCAGACCATCGTAGTACCATCCCTGTTGGTTGCCACCCCTATTGCCGAGGAGATCGGAGATTTGGGTGATGTCTATTTCAAGGCCGGATTTTCCGAGCTTTTCACGCCAGCCGTCCCAATCCCCGGATAAAGGAGAATCCAGGAAGGCGTCACCGGGTGGGGATGGGTCGGTATCGGCATTGAGTGCATGCGAATAAAGGAGGGGGCAAGTCAACGGCAAGACGTAGATCATGACAAGAGAAGATGAGTGCTTGCGCATTGATTGTTATCTTTATTGAGTTGTCGAACGGCGGTTGCCGTCAAGCCCCGCGAAATTCCATGTCCACCGCTGGCATATTATCCTGAAGGAGGTTCTTCCGGTAAAGCATCGCCAACAAAACAACAAGTTCCCCTGGCAGTTCTTGCTGGCGCTGGTCGTGCTGGCGGCGGGGTGCGGGTGCGAAGCAGGCGGAGTGACCGCAAGCGCATCGTCATCCAGCACGTCGGTTGCGAGCGGCGGCGCGGACACGAGCACCCGGGGTGGCGACAGGGGCCTGGATCCGGCCACAACACCCGTCGCTCGGAACGGCCAGCTCTCCGTGGTCAAGACCCAGCTCGTCAACGCCCACGGCGTGGCGATCCAACTGCGCGGCATGAGTACCCACGGCCTCCAGTGGTACGGCTGGGGCTCCTGCATCAACGACAGTGCCCTCGATGCGCTGGCCGGCGATTGGGGCAGCGACCTCCTGCGCGTCTCGCTCTATGTACAGGAGGACGGCTACGCGACCGACCCGGGCGGTTTCACCGCCCAGGCCGACACCATCATCGACGGGCTCATCGCGCGCGGGCTCTATGCGCTTATCGACTGGCACATCCTCGCTCCGGGTGACCCCTGGTATAACCTCGAACGTGCCAAAAACTACTTCGACCACATGACCGCGCGCTACGGCGCCACGCCCAACGTGCTCTACGAGATCGCCAACGAGCCCAACGGCGTGGACTGGGCGAGGATCAAGGCCTACGCCGAGGAGCTCATTCCCTTCATCCGCGCGCGCGATCCCGATGGCATCGTTATCGTGGGCACGGAGGATTGGTCGTCGTTTGGGGTGTCCGGCTCTAGCGGCCCCGAAGCGGTGCTCAACAACCCCCTGGCTTTCGACAACATCATGTACTCGTTCCACTTCTACGCGGGCTCGCACCAGCGGGAGTATCGGGACGCGCTCGCGATCGCGGCGGCGAGCTTGCCGGTGTTCGTCACCGAGTGGGGTACCCAGGCGTTCACGGGCGATGGCCCCAATGACTTCGCGAGTGCCCAGCAATACCTCGACTTCTTGGCCGACAAGCAGATCAGTTGGACCTACTGGAACTTTTCCGACGATGATTACACGGGCGCCGCGCTGGTGCCGGGCACCTGTCCGGGGGGTCCCTGGTCCGGAGACCGCCTCAAGCAAGCGGGCGCTTGGGTGCGTGAGCGGCTCCTGCGTCCGGCTGGTACCGCCCCCGGGGTCGGCCAAGGGCCCTAATCCCGTCCAGCCCAGCCCAACCCAAGTGACAATTTCCCGTAAAAGTAAGGAGGATGCGGATGGAAATCCTGGAACACCATGAAAAGATTCACGAGGCAGGCCACGGCCTCACGCCGCGCAGGGTGCTTCCAAGAGCACCAAACGTATCGCCATTCTCATCAGCTTGCTGGCCGCCTTGCTGGCGATCGCCGAGATGGGCGGGAAGAGCGCGCAGAACGCCTCGGTGATCGCGAATATCGAGGCGTCCAACCTGTGGGGCTTCTTTCAGGCCAAGTCGATCCGCATGACGCTGATGCAAACTCAGGCCGAGGCCTTGGCCCGCCAGCCACCTCAGGCCAACCCGGAACAGGCCCAGGCCGTCGACCAGCAGATCCAGAAATGGCGGGCCACCGCGGATCGTTACGATTCCGAACCGGAGACGGGGGAAGGCCGTAAGGAGTTGTCGGTCAAGGCCAAGGCAGCGGAAGACCGGCGCGACCGGGCCTTGGCGGTCTACCATCTGTTCGAATTCGGTTCAGCGGCCTTTCAGTTGACGATCGTGTTGGCCTCCGCCTCGGTCGTCACGGGCGTCATGGCCCTGGTCTGGCTGGGCGGAGGGCTGGGCATGGTGGGGACCATCTTCAGTTGCCTGGCCTGGTTTGCTCCCACCCTGTTGCACTTGTGAATGGCCCTCGCGTGGACGCGGGTCCATGTATCCACCCAGGTACTATTTCCTTTTACCTGGCGCGATACCTCTATCCCCATTGCGCTCTACGAGATACGGGCTTAGGATTAGCCGGCCATCCGCCTCCGGTTGGCTGTTCTGGTTCACTAACTCTTTAAATACATGAACGAAAATACAGAATCAACCCCTCCCGAAACCCTGCGCATAGGCTTGGCGGATGTGCATCTTACCGAGGTGCGTTCCTTGCTCTCGCTGCAAAAACAGGTGGAGGAACTGGTGCGCCAGTATGAAGCACCGGCCGGTGACGCGGTCGATCCGGAACTGCACCAACAGTATCGCATGGACCTACGGCTTAAGCTCAAGCGCATGCCGCCCAGAGAAATTGCCTACATTCTCGAGGCGCTCGATCCCACCGAGCGTCTCGTTGTCTGGGAAGAAATCAAGGAAGATGCCGATCCGATCCTCGCCCTGCTGCCCGACAGCGTCCTTGAAGATTTGATCGATGACAGCCACTACCGCAACGAGAAAACGGTGGTCACTGCTTTCGAGATACGCGACGGCCGCCTGCGCCAAATAACGGTCGAGGGCCCGGAGGATCTGCAAGACGTCGAGCCGATCTGGGTTGACCTGATTGCCCCGACCAAAAAGATCCGCGCCTGGGTCGGTGAACGCTTCGCCGTCGATTTGCCAGAACCGTCCGACTTGACCGACCTCGAAGCTAGCGCCCGCTTCTACGTCGATGAGGAAGGCCACACGCACCTGCACTCCGATTTCCTGCTCGATACCCGCGAGGAGTCGCGCAATGTTCCGGTCGCCTTGATTCTCCAGAAGGATATTCTGTTTACGGTGCGTAGCGAGGAGTTGCCGGTGTTTCGCCTGCAGCGCGCGCGGGCGCGGACCCGCCCGGGTTACGTCAGCAAGGGTGCCGACGTGTTGCTGGACCTCTATGCCGCGGATGTGGAGTACGCGGCCCACGCCCTGGAAAACGTGTACGCCGAACTCGACCGGGCGGGCCGGCAAGTTTTGGGCTCGCACGCCAGCGACCAAGAGGCGTCGGAAATCCTAGCAGTTATCACCAAGGCCGAGGATCTCAACGGTCTTACTCGTCGCGACGTGCTCGATACCCGCCGTGCCTTGTCCTTCATGATGCATGAAAAGTTTCTTTCCGAAGTCCAGTATGCCGACGTGCATGAGATCCTGCGCGACATCGACTCGCTCGATGGTCACACGGCGTTCCTGTTCAACAAAATCAATTTCCTGATGAACGCCACCGACAGCGCGATCAATATCAATCAGAACAGGGAGATCAAGCAGCTAACCATTCTTACGGTTATTTTCATGCCGATCAATGTGATCGCGGGCATGGGCGGCATGTCCGAATTCTCGATGATGACGGAGGGTATTCCCTGGCCGGTCGCCTATGCCGCTTTCGCTGCGGCGATGGTGGTCATTGGCATGCTGACCTATACCGGTCTACGGATTTTCGAGAGCCGCCGAACGCTTAAACGTTGACGGGTCTCGATAGGCAACCCGACTAGCTAGCTGTCCGGTCCCGGATGATGACGTGGTGGTTTGATGAATAACCCAGACTGGTCGGCATACCAGGGCTTCATGGCCTGAATCGGGGAGCGATGGCCCCAGGCCTTTTTGCACCAGGTGATGGTTGTACCGCCAGGCGTAGCGCTTGAGGGTGGTCTGCAGGTCCTCACCGCTGGCGCAAGGGTGGGTCTTCAGGAGAGCGGCGATACGGCCGTTGCGGCGCGCGACCAGGCCGTTGGTCTGGGGG
>JBATOB010000156.1:0-1948 GCA_049290655.1 Chromatiaceae bacterium
GCGGCAATGAGGGGCGCGGCGGCGTTGGCGATCAGGATGGCGTACATGATGCCCTCCGTGAGGCCGCCGAAGAGGCGGATAACGACGGTGAGGGCGCCGATGAAGAGGCCATAGAGGAGGGCGCCCCATGGCGTCTCCGGCGACCCGACCATGTCGCTGGCCATGAACCAGGCCCCCAGCATGAGACCGCCGGAAAAGAGGACGAACCAGGGCGTCGGATAGAGGTGGCTATCGAAAAGCCAGAGGGGCAGGGCGATGAGGACGGCCCCCGCCAGGACGCCCACCGGGATTCGCCAATCCAGCATGCGCTGGTAGGCGAGGTAGAGGCCGCAGACCAGGATGAGGACGGCCGAGGTCTCCCCCGCCGAGCCCGGGACCAGGCCGAGGAAGAGGTCCCAGGTGCTGGCCTCGACTTGTTGGAACTTCTGCAGGGCCAGGGGGGTGGCGCCAGTAAAACCATCGATGCCGAGACCACTGATCCAGTCCGTGACCGGGAGGGGCTTCATCAAGGGGGGCGTCAGGGTCGAGGGGATGAACTCCAGGAAACGGCCGGGGGCGAAGCCGGGGGTCCAGGTGGTGATGGCTACCGGAAAGGCCGCCTGGGCGAAGGCGCGACCCACCAGGGCCGCGTTCATGACATTGAAGCCGAGACCGCCGAACAGGGACTTGCCCAGGCCGACGCCGATAAAGGCCGCTAGCGCCGCCATCCAGAGGGGAAAGCCTGGCGGCAGGGTCAGGCCGAGGAGCAGGCCGGTGATGACCACGCTCCAGTCCCCCAGGCTGTTGCCCCGGCCGGAGAGGCGCGAGAACAGATACTCGGTGGCCACGGCCACGCCCGTGGTGGTGACCAGCAGGAGCAGGGCGCTGAGTCCAAACTGGAAGACGGCGAAGGCGCAGATGGGCAACAGGGCCATGACCACGGTGCGCATGATTTGCG
Organism: Chromatiaceae bacterium; assembly: GCA_049290655.1. Lineage (GTDB taxonomy): Bacteria > Pseudomonadota > Gammaproteobacteria > Chromatiales > Chromatiaceae > M0108. The sequence goes on from JBATOB010000156.1 coordinate 938, forward strand.
GCACGGTCCTGGCCCGCTTCAGGTGCGGGGAGGTGCGGATCTCGATGAGTCTGGGCATGGTGGGCGCTCAGTGAACCTTTTTCTTTTGGTCGCGGTTGATGGCCTTGGCAATACGGAAGTACTGGGTCAGGGGGATGTTGGAGGGGCAGACATAGGCGCAGCAGCCACACTCGAAACACTGATCCAGATTGTAAGCCTGGGCCATGCGGTCGTAGTCCCGGTGCTGGGCCAGTTGGCCCAGCATGGAGGGATTCAGGTTGACCGGGCAGGCCTCCAGGCAGGCCGAGCAGCGAATGCAGGGCAGGACCTGGCGGTGGGCCAGGTCGGGGTGCTCGACATCCAGGACCACGACGCCGGAGACGGCCTTGGTCACCGGCACGTCCAGGGAGGCCACCGACATACCCATCATGGGGCCGCCGAGGATGACCTCGTGGGCCTGGTCGGTCATCTTGGTCTGTTCGAGCAGAAAGCGTAGGGGGGTGCCGATGGGGACCCGGTAATTGCCCGGCTTTAGGACCCCGGGGCCACTCACGGTCACCACGCGCTCGATGAGGCCGCGGCTCAGAGGCAAGAGGTCGCCCATCTGGGCCAGGGTGCCGACGTTGTAAACGGCGATGCCCAGATCCGCCGGCAAGCCCCCCGCGGGCACCTCCCGGCCAAAGAGACTTTTGATCAGGATCTTTTCGGCGCCCTGAGGGTATTTGGTCTCGACCGCCACGACGGTGACCTGGATGTCCAGGGGCAGGTGTTCCCGCAGCTTGGCCAGGGCGTCGGGCTTGTTGTCCTCGACCCCGATCACGGCCCGGGTCGCGCCGGTCGCCCGCATCGCGATGCGGATGCCCGCCATGATGCTGTCCGGCTGCTCCAGCATGACCCGGTGGTCGCAGGTGAGATAGGGCTCGCACTCGCAGCCATTAACCACCAGCGTCTCGATCTTGCGCCCCTCGGGGGGCTTCATCTTGACGTGGCTCGGAAAGGCGGCACCGCCCAGGCCCACCAGCCCGGCGGCGC
>JBATOB010000157.1:0-6243 GCA_049290655.1 Chromatiaceae bacterium
GATACGGCCCCTATGGCTATGGCGCCCCCTATGGATATGCCCCTTACGGCGCTCCTTACGGTGCCCCCTATGCCCCGCCCGCTCCCCCGGTTGCTCCCGCCGCTCCGGTCGCCCCGACCAAGTAAGCCAGGCCAGCGCCGTTTGAATCAGGAATGAGATAACGGCGTTCGTCGGCACAGGGAGGTGCCGAGCCGCCCCGGCCCCCACCGGGGTTTGTTTTGAACAGGGTCCGCGCCAGATGGCGCGGACCCTGTCGTGTCTGACGCCATGAAACTGGCGCTACTTCCATACTTTTTTTCCAGTTGCTTAATTTCAACCTGGGGCTTTCTTTCCCCCTGTCCCCCTCTTTGCCAAAAAGCTGAACTGGCGAGGCTCTAGCCCAAACCCGCACCTGCCAAGTGCTTGGAAGGCGGGTACGGAGATATATAAGCAAATACCGATATATTGATCCAGGTCAAATTAATTTGCACTTTCGAGTGATTTTTCGCATTCTAACGGTAGTTGTTTTTACGCTTCGATTCCTAAGTCCCGTCTCGCGGCGGGGGCTAGATCGAGGTTGTGATCCGCTTGATCGAATCGAACGCGTAGATCTTGCAGCTTGACTCAAGGGGTGGTTGGGCCTGCAAAGCACCAATCGTGAACACCGAGAAATCGAGGCTCTGAACCCAGACCTCGCCTCGCAAGTACAACAATTACTACGAGAGGGGATTTGGCAGTGAATTTAAAGCGCATCGGGGCCACAACCGCCTCGCTATCCTTCGCCTGCTGGACAGGTCACGCGGCGGCCGAGTTGGGATTCAACTTTCCCAAGCCCGCCGCGGGCGTGGCCCAGGAGATCTATGATATCCATATGATGACCACGACCATTGCCGCGGTCCTGCTGGTCGTTATCTTTGGCTTCGTAATTTATTCCCTGATCTATCACCGCAAGAGCCGAGGCTATGCGGCCGATCAGCATTTCCACGAGTCATGGTTCGGGCGCTGGTCCTGGGTGATCGTCCCCATTCTGGTATTGGGCGTGGATCTAACTATTGCCAACTCCGCCCATAAGACTCTGGAGAAGGTCTGGGAAATCCCTAAGGGTGAGGACCTCATGGACGTCAAGGTAGTGGGTCACCAGTGGTGGTGGGAGTACGAGTACCTGGACCACTCGGTGGAGGTCGGCGGCCAGCCCAAGCACGTCCGCATCGAGAGCCGCTATACGCCCCAGGACAAGGCCGGAGACCTCTACCTGCGTGACGTGGACAACCCCCTGGTCCTGCCGGTGGGGACCAAGGTCCGCTTCCTGCACACCTCGGCGGACGTGAATCATGCTTTCTGGGTTCCCGAGCTGGCTGTCAAGAAGGACGCCATCCCCGGCTATGTCACCGAGACCTGGGTCGATCTGAACCGCGAGGGGACCTTCCGCGGCCAGTGCGCTGAGCTGTGCGGGACCTGGCACTCGCGCATGCCCATCGTGGTGGAGTCCGTGTCCAAGGCGAAGTTCGATGCCTGGATCGCCCAGCAGCAGCAGACCATGCTTGCCTCCGCCGCCGAGGCGAACGTGGACAAGACCTGGACCAAGGCCGACCTGATGGAGAAGGGCAAGGACCTGTATAACAGCAAGTGCGGCGCCTGCCACCAGATCAATGGCCAAGGCTTGGCTCCGGCCTTCCCGCCCCTGGCCGGGAGCAAGATCGCCACGGGTCCCATCGAGGGCCACCTGAACATAGTGCTGAACGGCAAGACCGGTACCGCCATGGTTCCCTGGAACAGCCTGAACGATCTGGAATTGGCCGCCATTATCACCTACGAACGCAATGCCTGGGGCAATGAAACTGGCGATGTCGTTCAGCCTCGCGACCTGCGCGCCGCCCGCTCCCTGGCGGTCAAGTAGGCCGATGCAAGCCGTTCTCCATCCGCACAAGGACGCCACGCCGCGCAGACCACCCCAGAGTGGTGCGTCGGCGTGCGGACGAACTCTTTCTCCCACGAGGTAGATCGCCATGACCGCAATTACATTGGATCACGAGCACGAGCAGCATGGCCCCCCCTACGGGCTGCGGCGCTGGCTGTTCTCCACGAATCATAAAGATATAGGGACCATGTATCTGGTTTTCGCCCTGATCATGCTCTTCCTGGGCGGGGCCAGCGCCATGCTGATCCGCATGGAGCTGTTCATGCCCGGGCTGCAACTCCTGGAGCCAGACCTCTACAACAATCTGGTTACCAATCATGCCCTGCTGATGATCTTCGGGTCCGTGATGCCGGCCGCCGCAGGCATGGCCAACTGGATGATCCCGCTCATGATCGGTGCCCCGGACATGGCCCTGCCGCGCTTGAACAACCTGAGCTTCTGGATACTGCCGGCGGCCGGGACCATGCTGATTCTGTCCTTCGTCGTCCCCTTCTTCCCCGGCGGTGGAACCCAGATCAACACCGGCTGGACTCTGTATCCGCCGCTGTCGATCCAGGTCGGCATGTCCATGGACTTCCTGATCTTCGCCATCCATCTGCTGGGTATCTCCTCGGTTCTGGCCTCCATTAACATCATCGTCACCATCTTCAACATGCGGGCCCCCGGCATGAAGCTGATGCAGATGCCGATCTTCGTCTGGACCTGGCTGGTGACCGCCTTCCTACTGATCCTGGTGGTTCCGGTCCTAGCTGGCGGGGTGACCATGCTGTTGTTCGATCGCCACTTCGGCACCAGCTTCTTCAATGCCGCCGGCGGTGGCGATCCGGTGCTGTTCCAGCACCTCTTCTGGTTCTTCGGCCATCCCGAGGTCTATATCCTGATCCTGCCATCCTTCGGCATCCTCGCCGCCATAGTCCCGACCTTCTCCCGCAAGCCCCTGTTTGGGTATGGCTCCTTGGTTGGCGGCATGATCGCCATCATGGTCATCGGCATGGTGGTCTGGGCCCATCACCAGTACACCGTCGGTATGTCCCTGGGGGCGGTAAGCTATTTCATGATCGGGACCATCATTATCTCGATCCCGGTGGGGCTCATGGTCTTCAACTACATGGCGACCATGTGGAAAGGGTCCATGACCTTCGAGACGCCCATGCTCTTCGCCGTGGCCATCCTCATGATGTTCTCCTTCGGCGGGCTGACTGGCGTCATGCTGGCGGTAGTCCCGGCGGACATGCAATATCAGGACTCCATGTTCGTGGTCGCGCATTTCCACTATGTCCTCCTACCGGGGGCGGTTTTCGGCCTGTTTGCCGGGGTCTTCTATTGGTTGCCCAAGTGGACTGGTCATATGTACAACGAGCGGCTGGCGAAAATCTTCTTCTGGGTCAATGTGATCAGCTTCAACGTGACCTTTTTCCCCCAGCACTTCATTGGGCTGGCGGGGATGCCACGGCGCATCGTCGACTACAACGTGATGTTCACCGAGTTCAACATGCTTTCCAGCATCGCCGCCTTCGTCTTCGGCCTGAGCCATCTGCTGTTGCTCTACATCGTCATCGACACGGTGCGCCGCGGCAAGCAGGCGCAGGCCCGGGTCTGGGAGGGTGCCCAGGGTCTGGAGTGGGAACTGTCCTCGCCGCCCCCCTTCCATAGCTGGACCACGGCCCCGGTATTGGCCAGATAGCCGCGTCCCCCGCGCGTGGCGGGGCCGGGAGATTCTCAGTCCACCCCGGCCGCGCCACCTTACTTTAACCCAATCGAGATCATCGACATCCAGATGAGCACCGAGATGACGCCTGAGCTGCGGCGCCGCAACATCCGCACCGCCTGGCTGTTGGCGGGCTTTGCGGGTTTCATGTTCCTGACCTCCATCCCCTTCTGGAAGGGCTTGGCCAACATGATCGCTGCCAGCGGATTATGAGCGGGTCCCTCGACCTCGGGCAGAGGAAACGGAGGACTATGTGGTGGCTCGCGATGCTTGCCGTTGGCATGTTCGGCTTCGGCTTCGCCATGGTCCCACTCTATGGGCTGCTGTGCGATGTCACGGGGATGCAGTCGGTTGACGGTATGAGCGATCTCGGCAGGCGGGTGGCAACGGCGGGGGAGGGGGCTGGTGCCGAGGGGCGGTGGGTTACGGTCAAATTCGCTACGACCATGCACCCGGAATTGCCTTGGAGCATCAATCCAATGGAGGGCAAGGTCCGGGTGCGACTCGGGGAGTCGCGGGTGGTGAATTTCGTGGCGGAGAACCACTCCGCCCAGTCGATCACCGGTCAGGCGATCCCGAGCATTGCACCCTGGCAGGCCAACGGCTTCTTCTCCAAGTTGGAATGCTTCTGTTTTAGCCAGCAGACCCTGGAAGGGGGCGAGCGCAAGGAGATGCCGGTGCGCTTCGTGGTATCCCGGGATCTGCCGGCGGAAGTGGATTCCCTGACGTTATCCTACAGCGTGATGCGGGTCACCAAGTCCGACGCCTTGGCGGCGGCGACCGACTGACCGGCCCGCGCCGATCAAATCAACATGAATCGAGGGCATATTCGCATGACTGGTTTAGTACACGGGCAAAAAGACTATTTCATCCCGGAGCCCAGCCCCTGGCCCCTGACCGCCATGCTGGCGATCCTGACCATGCTGGCCGGGACCGCCCTGACCATCAACGGGGTGGGGGTGGGGACCTGGATGCTTATCGCTGGCTTCGCCCTACTGGCCTTCATGTTCTATGGCTGGTTCGGCGACGTCATCCGCGAGAGTATGGCGGACCGCTATAACGCACAGGTGGATCGCTCCTTCCGCCAGGGGATGTTCTGGTTTATCGCCTCGGAGGTCTTTTTCTTCCTGAGCTTCTTCGGTGCCCTGTGGTATATCCGCAATGTGGCTATGCTCTGGCTGGGCGGCGGCGGCTATCTCGCCGAGACCCACGACCTGCTGTGGAGCCAGTTCGACGCCGTATGGCCCTCCGCCGGTCCCAAGGAACTCGGCGGCGAGTTCACCCCCATGAGTGCCTGGGGTATCCCAGCCATCAACACCCTGATCCTGCTAACCTCGGGTGCAACCGTGACCTGGGCTCACTGGGGCCTGAAAGATCACAATAACACCACCCTGGTGCGGGGCCTGGCCTTGACAATTGCCCTCGGCTTCCTATTTGTCTTCCTCCAGGGCTTCGAATATTACCATGCCTACCATGAGCTGAATCTGACCCTGGGCTCCGGAGCTTATGGCTCGACCTTCTATATGCTCACCGGCTTCCACGGCTTCCACGTGACCATGGGTGCGGTGATGCTGACCGTGATCCTGGTCCGGGCCAAGAAGGGCCACTTCACACCGCACAACCACTTCGCCTTCGAGGCCGTGGCTTGGTACTGGCACTTTGTGGACGTGGTCTGGTTGGGCTTGTTTATCTTCGTTTACTGGCTCTAGGCAGGACCTTGCCGCTTAAAACCGTCCCTGGTTTAGATGCCCCGTCAGCCAGGGTGCGGGGCGTGGCATAGGCAATCGCCTCCAAGGGAGGGGCGTGCTAGGTCCGGAGTGGACTAGGTTCGGGGGAGCAGAGTGAGCGGCGGGGTTGGAAAAAACCCGCCGGCGGAGGTCAGACGTTATGGGGCTCCAGGATGCCGAGCATGTGCCCCAGCATAAGGAGTCCGAAAAGGGTCAGGGATAGAACGATACGCACGGTCAGCGCCCGGACGACGCGGGTCTTGTCCTCGTCCCCGTCGTCCTTGGCCATGTAATACATGCCCTGGCCCAGGGAAAAAACGATGAACGCCAGCAGTGCCAGTACTGGTATCTTGAACATCAGTTCCATGGTTTACCCCCGTTGGATTGATGGAAGTGGGTCACTTGAGTGGCTCTCATAATGCCACTGCAACACACTCAAGACTATAGCATCCCTATGCGCTTTGGCCACTATGACATTCAGTTCCGTTGGTTGCCGACGCTGGCGATGGTGTTGGGCGTGGTGCTGTTCGTCGCGCTGGGGTTTTGGCAACTCGACCGGGCGAAGGAGAAACGCCAGCAGGCCATCGAGTTGGCGGGGCAATCGCTGCTGCCCGCTTATTTGCTAGGTCCCCTAGAATCCTCGGCGGAGCCCCTGCGCTACCGCCGCGTGAGCGCCACTGGCACCTTCGAGGCGGAGGGACAGATCCTGATTGAGAACCGTCATTATGGCGGCAAGACCGGGTATCACGTCATCACCCCGCTGCGGATTGACCCGGGCGAGGTGCGTGTCCTGGTCAATCGCGGCTGGATCCCGGCTGATACCCAGGGTCGCCCCATCCCAGCGCCAGTCCCGGACGGCCCCCGCACCCTGACTGGGGAGGCCTACATCCCGGCCGCTCCGGCCATAGCCC
>JBATOB010000158.1:0-1500 GCA_049290655.1 Chromatiaceae bacterium
CACCCTGGGTTGGGCGGCGCCGGCCGCAAGACGCCTTATCCACCATCAAGCTTCATCGGGAGCCGCCTTCGATGTTTCCTCCCCAGTTTCTCACCGTCGAGCGTATCGCCCGCGGCGTGGAAATAACTAGCAAAAAGCGCCTGCTGGAGGTCCTCGCCGGACTGCTGTCTTCCGCCCAGCCCCAATTGCGCACCGACACCATCCTCGATCGATTGCTGGAGCGCGAGCGCCTGGGTAGCACCGGCCTGGGCCACGGTGTCGCCTTGCCTCACGCCCGTGTCCAGGAAGCGGGCGAGGCCATTGGCGCCTTCGTCCAGGTCCATCAACCCGTGGACTTCGACGCCATCGATGAACAGCCGGTGGACCTGGCTTTCGCCATGCTAGTCCCCGAGGCCGCCACCGAGGTCCATCTCCAACTCCTGGCCCAATTGGCGGGACTGTTCGGAGAGAAGGAATTCCGGGAGCGGTTGCGCCAGACCGATGAACCGGCCGCCCTCCTCGGCCTGCTCTTGGGCGGGGCTAACTTGACGCCAGACGGATGAACAAGCTGCGCACCCTCAACGACCTGGTCGAGCGCATGGGTCCGCGGCTCCAACTGAGTTGGTTGACGGCGGCGCCCCATCCGCCCGTCCCCCTGCTCGGCGGGGAAGGCTCCCTCGGTCGTCAATCCCTGGTCGGCCCGCTCAACGGCATCCATCCCAATCGCCTCCAGGTCATCGGCCTGGCCGAGCAGCGCTATTTTGAGGACTTGGGCGATGATATTCGCCGGGATGCGCTGAACCGGCAGCTTACCAGCCAACCCGCGGCCATCATCCTTTCCCACGGCATCGAGCCCGATCATCACCTACTGGCGGCATCCAAGCGCCTGGGCATCCCGTTGCTGGCCTCGCCCCTGCCGGACGAGGAGATCATTGGCTATCTGCACTACTACCTAACCCTCAAGCTGGCCCCCCGCGTCGTCATCCATGGCGTCTTCATGGAGGTGTTGGGTACCGGGGTCCTGCTGATCGGCGATCCCGCGGTGGGCAAGAGTGAGTTGGCGCTGGAACTGATCAACCGCGGCCATCGGTTGATCGCCGATGACGCCCCGGAGTTCGCCAACCTGGCCCCAGAGATGCTCGAGGGCTTCTGTCCGCCCCTGCTCCGCGATTTCCTGGAGGTGCGGGGACTCGGCATCCTCAACATCCGCGCCATGTTTGGCGAAAGCGCCGTCCGCCAGCGCAAGCGGCTCAACCTCATCGTCAACCTACGCACCCTGGACGCCGCCGGCCTGCTCGGCATCGACCGACTGGGCGGGTCCAAAACCATGCGGACCATCCTCGGAGTCAGCATCCCCGAGGTCACCATGCCCGTCGCCCCGGGTCGCAACCTGGCGATCCTGGTGGAGGCGGCGGTGCGCAGCCAGGTACAGCGCAGCCGGGGCTATGACGCGGGCATCGATTTCACCGAACGCCAACTGCGCGCCCTGCAAGGCCATGCACCGGATGGAGACCCCGAGTG
>JBATOB010000159.1:0-3102 GCA_049290655.1 Chromatiaceae bacterium
CCCAGGCACCGACACCATGCTGGTGCGGGCGGCATTTCCCAACCCGGCTGGTCTGCTCTCGGATGGCCAGTATCTTAGCGTCCTCCTGGCGGAAAAAGAGCCCAAGTCGGCCATCCTGATTCCCCAGGCCAGTCTGCAGGTTGATCAGCAGGGGGTCTATGTCCTGGTCCTGGACGCCGACCAGAAGGTGCAGATCCGACGTATCCAGACCGGTCCCATGCAAGGGTCGAATACGGTGGTGCTTAGTGGGCTCAAGGAGGGCGAGCTCGTGGTGACCACGGGCATCCAGAAGGTGCGGCCCGGCCAGGTAGTGAGCGCCGCGCCGCCTCAGGCCGTGGCGCCCGCGGTTGGGGTTGCACCGGCGGCGGAAGCCGGGGGTAACTCCGAATGATCTCCGACGTCTTCATCGACCGCCCGAGGCTGTCCATTGTCATCTCGGTGGTGTTGACCATCGCCGGGCTGATCGCCATTACGGCGATCCCGGTGGCCCAGTTTCCCGACATTGTCCCGCCCCAGGTCTCGGTGACCACCAGTTACCCGGGTGCCTCCGCGGCCGTGGTGGAGTCCACCGTTGGCCAGCCCATCGAGTCGAAGGTCAACGGCGTCGACAAGATGCTGTACATGAAGTCGAGCAGCGCCAACGACGGCAGCTACACGCTCACCGTGTCCTTTGCCCTGGGCACGGACCCGGACATCAACACCGTCAATGTCCAGAACCGGGTCAACCAGGCCACCGCCCAGCTCCCCGAGGAGGTCAAACGCCAGGGATTGACGGTGAAAAAGAAGTCCACCGCCATGCTGCAGGTGGTGGCCCTGACCTCGCCCAAGGAGTCCTACGACGCCCTCTTCCTGAGTAACTACGCGACCATCAATGTGGTCGATACCCTGGCGCGGGTCTCCGGCGTCGGCGAGGTCTTCCTATTCGGTCCCCTCGACTACAGCATGCGCATCTGGCTGGATTCGGACCGGCTGACCGCCCTGGGGCTCACCCCCGCCGATGTGATCTCCGCCATCCAGGGCCAGAACATTCAGGCCGCGGTCGGGCGCATCGGCTCCCAGCCCATGACCCCGGACCAACAGTTCCAGATCACCCTCCAGACCCAGGGCCGGCTGACCGACGTCAAGGAGTTCGAGAAGATCGTGGTGCGCGCCAACCCGGACGGCTCCACCGTACGGGTCAGTGATGTCGGTCGGGTGGAGTTGGGCTCCAAACAGCGCGACTCCTTCAGCCGACTCGACGCTAGCGACACCGCGGCCATGGCCATCTATCTCGCCCCCGGGGCCAACGCCGTGGCCACCGCCGCGGGTATCAAGGCCGCCATGGAGCGTCTGTCCGGGCGCTTCCCGGACGACCTCGACTACGTGGTCATGTACGACACCACGGACTTCGTCAACGCCAGTATCGAGAAGGTCATCCACACCCTGTTCGAGGCCTTTATCCTGGTCATCCTGGTGGTGTTTCTGTTCCTCGGCAGTTGGCGGGCTACCCTGATCCCCTTGATCGCCGTCCCGGTGGCCCTGATCGGGACCTTTGCCTTCCTGCTCATGATCGGCTTCTCCGCCAACACCATCTCCCTGCTCGCGGTGGTGCTGGCCATCGGCATCGTGGTGGACGATGCCATCGTGGTCGTCGAGGCGGTGGAGCACATCATGGAGACCGAGGGCCTCGACCCCCGCGCGGCGGCCAAGAAGGCCATGACCCAAATCACCGCGCCCATCATCGCCATCACCCTGGTACTGCTCTCGGTCTTCCTACCGGTGGCCTTCATCCCCGGCATCACGGGTCAGCTCTTCCAGCAGTTCGCCGCCGTGGTCGCCTTCTCCATGCTGATCTCGGCCATCAACGCCCTGACCCTGTCGCCGGCCCTGTGCGCCATCCTGCTCAGGCCTGGCGGCCACAGGCGCGGGCTGATGGGCATGGTGATGCGCGGCATCGATGGGATTCGCGATGGCTATGCCGCCATCGTCGCGCGATTGGTGCGGGTCTCGATCCTGGTGCTGGTACTAGTGGCCGGCATTGGGTTTGCCACCGGTTGGCTGTTCAAGGTCACCCCCACCGGCTTCCTGCCGGAAGAGGACCAGGGGGCCTTCATGGCCGAGGTCCAGTTGCCCCAGGGTGCCTCCGTCAACCGCTCCCTGGAGGTGGCCAAGCAGGTCGAGAAGATCCTGATGCGGGACCCGGCCATCGCGCATGTCCTGGCCGTACCCGGCTACAGCATTATCGACGGCGTTGTCCAGTCCAACAGCGTTTTCATCCTTGGCCGACTCAAGCCCTTCGAGGAGCGCGAGACCCCCGACCTCAAGGTCGTCGCGGTGATCGACCGTTTCGCGCGCGAGGGCGCGACCATCGCCTCGGCCCGGGTCATGCCCTTCAACCTGCCGCCCATCATCGGACTGGGGACCGGTGGCGGCTTCGAGTATCAGTTGGAAGACTTGCAGGGGCGTCCGCCAGAGGAACTGGCGGCGGTCATGCGCGCGGTCGTCCTCGCCGCCAATCAGGAACCGACCCTGCAACGGGTCTTTTCCACCTGGGCCACCAATAATCCCCAGGTTTTTCTCCACATCGATCGCGAAAAGGCTCAGACCCTGGGGATCGCGGTGGGTGACATCTTCATGGGCCTGCAATCCACTCTGGGCGGATATTACGTCAACGACTTCAATAAGTTCGGACGCGTCTGGCAGGTCCAGGTGCAGGGCGAGGAGGGGGACCGCCAGCGCTTCGATGACGTGTACCGCATCAACGTCCGCAACAGCAAGGGCGAGATGGTCCCGGTGCGTGCCTTCATGGAACCCGAGCTGATCCTCGGGCCCCAGTTGATCCAGCGCTACAACAATTTCCGTAGCACCACCATCCAGGGTAGCCCGGCCCCGGGCAGGTCCTCCGGCGACGCCCTAGTGGTCATGGAAGACATCAGCGCCAAGACCTTGCCCGCCGGTTTCGGCTTCGAGTGGACCGGCACGGCCTTGCAGGAGAAACAGGCTGGCGGCAAGACCTCAATCGTTCTGGGGCTGGCCGTGCTCTTTGCCTACCTCTTCCTGGTCGGGCTCTATGAGTCCTGGTCCATGCCCGCCGCGGTTCTGCTGTCGGTCACCGTCGGCATC
>JBATOB010000160.1:0-3073 GCA_049290655.1 Chromatiaceae bacterium
CGCCTGGTCTGGGTGTAGATCGCCTCGTTGGGGACGATCCAGAGTACAAAGCCGGTGCTGCGCCCCAGGTAGCGCCCGAAGAGGCGCGACAGGGCCGAGACGGCGAGATAGGTCTTGCCGCCACCCGTCGGTACCTTGAAGACCACATTGGGGACCGGGCGCTTCATGCCGTCGGCACGGGGCGAGAACGGCACCCTGGCCCGGCTCGGTGGCAGCTTGCCGGCCTCTTTCAGCGCCCGCCAGGTCTTGGCCGGGAAGTTTGGCACCTCGCGAATCAGGTCCGGGTCCGACTCCCCCTCATTGGCGGCGGCGATCTTGTCGGCCTTCGCCTTCTGCGCCGCCAGTTCGGTCAGATAGTCGTCAAACCGGCTCAGCACCCGGGCCTGGTACTCCAAATCGCGCAACGGCATATCAGTTCGCCCTCGGCGTCAGGTAGGCGCCGAGCCGCGCCAGCAACCGGCGATGCCGCTCTGGCGACAGGACACCCATTACCCCGAGTAATTGCTCCGCCGGCAACACGGCAAGGAAGCCCAGCCGAATCAGCGAAGGCGCCTTGAGTCCACTGCCGGCAAAGTCGGGATCTCCGGGGCCGATGGTCTCATCGAATCCCGCGACCTCCTGTCGCAGTTGGGTACTGATGCCGCAGACCAGCCAATCCCCGAAGCCAGGCATCTTTCGCAAGGCAACGCAGGGCCGATTCTTGATCAAACCATCCGCCTGGGATAGCGAGGCCAGCACCACCTCGCCCTCGTTCATGGTTGCCGCAGGTCGTTGGGACCATACTCCGGTTCATCGTCGCCATAGGCCCGTGCCAGGCCAGCGGCGGCGAGATCGGCCCACAGGCTTCGGTTGCCGTCCGTTCCCGCGTCCAGCACGGTAACCAGCAGGTGGGCGTGCGGGCCAAGCTCAAACGGCTCGTCCAGATGAATCGCATGGCCGTCGTAATGGGCCTTCAGTGTGACAGCGGGCATGGTCTTTCCTCAGTCTTAACTTCATACGATGCAGGTTCAAAGTCGCCCATGCAGGACCCGTCCTTCACGGCAAGCGCGACCGACCACATGATTCAATGACCCCTTCCATTGCTCGAACTCGTCGCGGCTATACAGCAACAGGTCCTTTGATACGGGCAGGTTGCGCAGCGCCATATAGAGCCGGTTGGCCTCCCGGATGCGGCTGTGTGCGGGCGAAAATGGCTCACGCTCCACCACTAACAGGTCCACATCGGAATCCGGCCGGGCCTCCCCCCTAGCCCGGGAGCCGAACAGGATGATGGTCTCCGGGTCGACCTCCCGCACGATCATCTCCACCATCTGTTGTAGCAACGCGGTTTTATCCGCGCTCATGGCCTTGGCTCCGGATTCATTAAAGGCTAAAGGCGCTCCACGCGGTAGAGGGCATAGGGCAGGGGTGCAAAGGCCACCGCCACGGGGAGCTTGGCGTCCTCCAAGACCCGTTGGGAGACGAAGCGGGTCGAGGCATAGACCAGGTGCGGCTTGTCCGGCTTGGCCGCGGCGATGGCCTGGGCGCGCGCGAGGGTCAAGGCCGCGTCGCGAGACTTGAGAAAGTCCAGGTCCGGGCGGTAGATCAGCCACACGTGCTGCGCGGATGACACCCCCAGGTAGCCGCACCCCGCGACCTCCTCGGGCTCCGCGGCGATGGGCCGGGCCTGATGGGTCGCCATGTGGAACAGCAGGGCGCCCAGTTGCTCGAAGGCCGGCAGGTTCTCCCCAGTCAGCAGCCGGTCCATCTCCACCGCGGCGCCCAGGGTACAGTAGGTGAACTCACCCCCCAGCCCCGCGGTCTTCTGGGTTACCTCGCGCTCGCCGGTCACGATCAGCTCGCCGTTCTTGACCTCGGCCTTGATCCGGTCGAAGCGGTGCCCCTCCAGGTGCTTGATCGACTCCACATGCCCCAGGAGCTTGTCGGCCTTCTTGAGGCTGGTGAAGTTCAGGCGCTCCCGGTGCAGTTCCTCCCGCTGGGTGCCTTGGAAGTCGTAACCGTGAATGACCCGGCGCACCCGTTCAGCGGTCAGGGTGTCAGCATAGCTTTCACACTCGACCAGGATAAAATGGCGGTTGCCACCGTCGCGATGGTTGAGTTGCAGTACAGCCTGCGCCGTCGTTCCCGAACCAGCAAAGGAGTCCAATACCAGGGCGTCCCGGTCGGCCACCAAGTCAATCAGACGCTCGACGATGTCCGTATTCTTGGGAAACTCCAATTGCCCAACCCCGACGATTGCCTCCAAATCCAAGGTGCCGGCGCGTCCATCCCGGTAGAAGACGGAAGTAAAAGGCTCTTGGTTCACATCCTTCAGATAGCTCTTGCGGCATGGAATCGTCGATTCATCCGGCCCGAAATGAATCAAGGGTGGATCGGCCGCCAAGGCGCGCTTGGTGCGGTCTTCACCCCAACGCCAACCGGTTGATGGTTTCTTGCAAGGCTTTCCGGTTAATGGATGAACAATGTCGTAACGGGGCCGGGATTCGCGACCATCATCAGGCCCATGAAAATTATCTGGAAAATACAGACCGCGAGCGTCCGAACAGTTGTAATGTTTATGTCCTCGCTGGGAGTCGTCCTTGTTAAGCGAGTTGTACCAGTCGCGCATTGCTTGTGAGATTGCGTCATGGTCAGTCCCACCCTGCCGACGCACCTCTTGGTATTTCTCCAAAACCTCTGCGGCCCCCTCCTTCTCCGTGCGCCAGGCACCTTGAGTGAGAAGGCTTTGCTTGTTCTTGGCCGCGATCAAGACGTACTCATGAACCGTCGCGATCAGTTTTGCGTCACCCTTTTTTGACTTTTGCCATACCAGTACGGCGAGCACATTGTCTTCAGTGAAAATCTCTTCGACAAGCGCCCGCAGCCGGTGGAGCTCGTTGTCATCAATCGTGATAATCAGAACGCCAGTTTCCGACAGTAGCTCATGCAACAACCGCAACCGCGGCCACATCATCGCCAGCCACTTGTCATGCCTCAGCCCGTCCTCGATGCCCACCGGGTTGCCGGCCAGCCACTCGCGCAGCATGGGGCTGTTCACCTTGTCGTTGAAACACCAGCCCTCGATCCCAGGGTT
>JBATOB010000161.1:0-4374 GCA_049290655.1 Chromatiaceae bacterium
GAACAGACCCTGGACGGTGGCCGGGTCCTGTACACCGCCCTGCTACCGCTCACCGACGCCACGGGACTGGAGGTCGGGGAGATCGCGGTGGTGCGCGACGTCACCCAATTGCAGGCCGGCTTCCGCAATACGTTGATCACCGCCACCGTCGCTATCCTGGGGGTCGGCGGCCTGGTGTTCTTCCTGTTCTACCTGGTCCTGGACCGAGTGGAGCGGGACTACCGCCGCCAGCGCGAGCTGGAGACCCGCTTCGCCCGACTCAGCACCGAGCACCAGCGCATCGTCCAGATCGAGAAGCTGTCCGAGGTGGGTCGCACCATTGGCGAGATCGCGCACCAGATCAACAATCCCCTGGTGGGGGTGATCAACATGGCGCAATTGGCCGAACGCGAGGCCGACGACCCGGCGCGGGTGCGCCAATTGCTGGAGGAGATTCGGCGGGCGGGGAAGGACTGCCACGCCTTCCTGCAGCGCATGCTGGCCTTTACCCGGGTATCGCGCTCGGAGCGCCGGCCCACCGAGGTCACGGCCCTGGTGCGCGACACCATCGCCCTCTTCCAACAGAGCACCGACCGCCACCCGGCGGTCGCCACCGAGTTGCCGCCGGCGCTGACCCTCGACCTCGACCCCGTGCTGGTACGCCACGCCCTCTTCAACCTGCTAGCCAATGCTGGTCAGGTCAATCCGCCCGACGGGACCATCACCGTGCGCTTGCGGCCGGCCAACGGGCCCGAGCGCCGCCCTGGTTGGTCCCTGGCGGTCATCGACCAGGGCCCGGGGCTCACGGCCCAGGTGCGCGAGAAGCTGTTCACACCCTTTTTTACCACCCGCCCCACGGGAACCGGGCTCGGTCTGGCGGTGGTGCGGCACGTCGCCATCCTGCACGAGGGGGAGGCCACTGGCGACAACCACCCCGAGGGTGGCGCGATCTTTGCGTTGTGGCTTCCCGAAACCCATGGCAACCCGGGAGCGCGCGGTGACGGTCAAGATCCTGCTGGTCGATGACGAGCCCTATACGGCGACCCTCTTTGCGGGCCTCTTCCGAGGGCGCCCCGTGGCGCTGGACCTGGCCGTCGATGCCGCCGGGGCCCGACAGCGCTTCCGCACCAGCGATTACAACCTGATCCTGATGGACCAGCGGCTGCCGGATGGCGGCGGTCTGGACCTGGTCGAGGAGCTGCGCCGGGAGCGACCGCACCAGGTCGCCATCCTGATCACCGGCTATGCCGATGTGCGCGATGCGGTGCGCGCGGTGCGCGAGGGCCTCTTCGATTACCTGACCAAGCCCTTCGAGGACCTCGAATCCCTGGAGGCGACCATCGACAAGGCGCTGGAGCTGGATCGGGCCTATCGCGAGATCGACAGTCTGCGGCATACCCTGGACGGGCGCGCCGAGGGTCAGGTCCTGATCGGTCGCTCGCCGGCTATCGAGCGGCTGCTCCAACAGATTCGCCAGGTCGCGCCATTAGACACCTCCGTCCTGCTGGAGGGCGAGAGCGGCACCGGCAAGGAGGTGGTCGCGCGCATCCTGCACGCCGGCAGCCTGCGCGCCGCCGGGCCCTTCTTCGAGGTCAACTGCGGCGCCCTGTCCGAGCAACTGCTGGAGAGCACCCTGTTCGGCTACGAGAAGGGGGCCTTTACCGGGGCCGCCAAGACCACGCAGGGCTACCTGGAGCAGGCCGACGGCGGCTCCCTGTTCCTTGACGAGGTGGCCGATATGAGCCCCAAGCTCCAGACCAGCCTGTTGCGGGTGCTCCAGGAGCGCAACTTCCAGCGGCTTGGCGGCACCGCATTGCGCGCCAGCGACTTCCGCCTGATCTGCGCCTGCAACCGCCGGCTGGCGGATGCCGTGCGCGACCACAGCTTTCGGGAAGACCTCTTCTACCGCATCAACGTCGTTGCCCTGCGCATCGCGCCGCTGCGCGAGCGGCGGGAGGACATCCTGGCCCTCAGCCTGCACTTCCTGGAGCTGTTCAAGGCCCGCTTCCACAAGGAGGTAGGGCCCTTCACCCCGGACGCCATTCGCCTGCTGGAGCGCTTTCCCTGGCCCGGCAACGTCCGCCAGTTGCGCCACACCGTGGAGCGCGTGGTGGCGCTGCACCCCGGGGGGGCCATCGGCGCCGTCCACCTGGAGCATCTCGCCGCCGATGGCGCGCCGTCACCGGCGGCCCCGGAGGCCGTGCTGCCCTACGAGGAGGAGCGCGGCCACTTCGAGCAGGGCTATCTGGTACGCCTGCTCCAGGCTGCGGGGGGCAACGTCAGCGAGGCGGCACGTATCAGCGGCATCGCCCGGCAGAATCTGTACCCGCGTCTAAAACGCTGGGACCTGTCATGATAATGTGACACCTGTCATGCTATCGTGACGATGGGCGCCCCCTTCGTCCCCCTGCCTCCGCCTGCTAAGTTCAACAATGCCAGGGTGCTGCATCACGCCTGCTTGCTGGCTAGACAATTGCATTCTGAGAGTCGCCATGCCTCGCATGGCCATCGCGGGGGCACGACCAGGTCCAATAAAGCCTCATGTCGAGTCATTTCACCTTGCCAGCCTGGCGGGTGAGGGGGGGTCGGCAACCAGCGCCTCCAGGTTCGGTCCACGCGCCGGGCTCACGGCCTTCGAGGGGTGCTTGGCACTCTATGTATTGCATACGGGAGAATTAAAGAACGATGAAAACAAGCTTCGCAACCCTGCTGGGGCTCGCCGTCGCCGCTACCCTGGCCGCGGGGCCCCTGGCGGCGGCTACCGTCAAGGGTGTCGTTGAGGATGCCGACGGGAAAAAGGTGGAGAACGCCACCGTCTGGCTGATTCCGGCCGCCGACGTGGCGACCATGGCCAAGACGCCGGTGGAGATCAAGCGTGACTCCCCCAACGACGAGCCACTGGAGGACAATCTGGCGGCCCACCGCAACAGCTACTTGCAGGCAAAGAGTGGCCCTGGCGGCAAGTTCACGCTCCCCAAGGTGCCGAAGGGCAATTTCTTCCTCTACGTGGAGCCCGCCGATACCCGCTACCTGCCCGGCGGCGATAAGTCGCGCAAGGCCCTGTCCACTAAAGAGCTGACCAAGGCGGCGGTGACGGTCAAGGTGTCGGGCAACACCCCAACCGATGCCTCCTACGTGGGTACCACCAAGTGCCTGAAATGCCACGAGGAGCAGGAGCACTTCACCAAGACCCTGCACCGGTTGGGTATCCGCGTCATCGGCGACGACAGCAAGAATCAGGATTACTCCCGTTTCCCCGATTTCAACCAGGGCCTGGACAAGCTCGCGGCCGGTACCAAATTCTGGTTCCACGGCTTTGACGAGAAGCGTGGCTTCGACAAGTACCAGATCAGCGACAAGGAGCCCGCCGACCCGAGCACGGTGAGTTTTACCGCGACCTTCTTCAAGGATACCGATGGCAAGCTCAAGTTCCGTACCGAGAACGTCCGCGATCCGAGCGATCCGCCGCGGGTCTATCCCGTGGAGCTGACCTATGGCGGTGGCCTCTACAAACAGCGCTACCTCTACCGCGTCGGCCAGAATCTCTTCCCCTTCGTGCAGTTCAATACCCAGGGCGATGACACCTTTGGCGACCGTGGCCGCAAGCCTTGGCGCGACTACCATGCGGACTGGCTGTTCAAGGAGGACACCAAGAAGCTCTCCGACCCGCCAGCGAAGAAGTCCTTCGAGCGGGAGTGCGCCGCCTGTCACTACGCGGGCTTTACCCTGACCGAGACACCCGAGGGCAAATTTGTCGCCGGCTCGGTGAACGACAAGCATGGCGAGCTGGACATCGATGGCGACGGCGTTCCCAACGAGCTCAACCTGGGCTGCGAGACCTGCCACGGTCCGGGGTCGGAGCATGCAAAGGACGAGGCGGCGGTCAGCATCGTCAATCCCGGCAAATTAGCCTCGGAGCGGGCCTCCACTATCTGCGTGCAGTGCCACAGCCGCCCCCAGGGCCACTTGGGTAACGAGGCGCCGGTCGATGTCGCCAACCGGATGATGCCGCCGGGCACCAGCCGCAACACCTTCCTCACCCAGTTCACCAGCCGGGAGGATGCGGCCGAAAAGGACTTCTGGCCGGACGGGGTACATTCCAAGGCGCATCACCAGCAGGGCAGTGACTTCATCAAGGCGTCGAAGTACCGCAACGACCGTCACCTGGTCGCCTGTTACGACTGCCACGACCCCCATGGGGAGGCCGAGTTCGCGCATCAGCGCAAGGCGGCCCTGGGATCGACCGAGGCCTGCAACAAGTGCCACGAGAAGCAAACGGACATGAAGAAGCACGTCAAGGCGACAACCCAATGCACCGTGGCCCCGGACAAGATCGCCTGCACGAGCTGCCACAACACCAAGACCATGCAGACCGGCGCCGGCATGGGTAAGGGC
>JBATOB010000162.1:0-16118 GCA_049290655.1 Chromatiaceae bacterium
GGGAGCAAAAGACCGGCAAGACCGCGACCGTCCACGGGGTGACCCGTCATACCCGCGATACCGCCGATGCCGCCCGCGTCCTGGGCTGCCATCGCGCTCACTGGACGGTCGCAAACGGCTGCCACGATACCCTGGACTGGCACTGGGACGAGGACCGTTGCTCCATCCGCACCGACCACGGCCCCGCTAACATCACCGCGCTACGCCGCTGCGTGATCGGCGCCATCAAGGCGCAGTCCCGCGACACCGTCTCCGCCACCCGCCACCCGCCACCCGCCACCCGCCAACGTCTGGCGCGCCGCGTTCGCCTGGGGTGCGACTACCCGCGCATGACCGAGAACTCCCGCCGCCGCCCGCGGGGACGGCCAGCGGCGGCGGGCTAGAACGGATTTGCCGTGACCCCTCCCCCGTCCAGTTCTTGAAAGACGGGATCAACACTCAGCAGGGAGAAAAACGGGTCGCATGATTCCGGCCCTTGGAAGACGAAAAACCGAGGGAACCTCGGACAGGTAGGAGAGCTAGATGAAGCTAAAATTGGGTGGCCGCCATCAGGTAAGATGTTATGCTGATATATCTCTGATAGGTAGGCATAAGCCATGATTGTCATGGACAGGCTTCACCCTTAATTAACGCCTTAGATGTCAGGAAGTGAGCGATGCTGAAGTATTTTCCGGGTATCGCTGGCCTGTTGGTAGCCAGCGGTTTTTCGGTTCTGGCTGCGGATTCCCAAACACCACCTTCCCTTCAGAAATCCTGCAAATTCGATATCGTTAAATTCTGCCCCAAGGCCTTTGGGGCGGAGGACAAAATCCTGGCGTGCCTCGGCGCTCGTGACAAAACTGAATTGTCGCTCGATTGCCGAACCCTCCTGCAAAGCCCGGAGGAATCCTATCAGGCCTGCGAGGCCGATTTTGCCGAATTCTGCGCCAAGGTACGCCCCGGCCAAGGCCGGGTCATCGATTGCCTGGATGACCACAAGCAGAAATTGTCGAAAAGTTGCCGAAGCGTGGTGGAGCTTGCTTTACAGAATTCGGGAGGAGACTTCAACTAAATCTCCAGCTTGGGGAGTTATTAGCATCTCCCGGATACTGAGTTCGGAATTTCCATCCTTGCGCCTGAACAGCGATAACTCTTTAGTAACTGAAAAATTATGTATGCCAAACCCCTTCTTGGCCCCTGCGACTCTTATCAACTGGAGCCCTTCGCCTATGAGTGGGCCTGGGCCATGGCGCGGGCGCAAGAGAATAATAATTGGGCGCCCGAAGAGATTGCCGTCGCCCCCGATGTGGCGGACTACAAGAATCCCGCCGTCGATCCGAAGTTCAAACACCTGTTCGAGGCGGTCATGGCCCAGCTCACGACCTTTGACATCGAACGGGGCGACGATGCGGCGGAGACCTTCCTTTCCGTTTTTCAGCCCGCGGAAATCCGCCACTTTTTCAAGCGACTGGTCTGGGAAGAAGGTCTGCATACCCGCAGCTACCGTTATGTCATCGAGAATCTGGGTATACCCTTATCGATATACGATACCTGGAAAACCGTGCCGGCCATGAAGGAACGGGTGGAGATGGCCCAGAAGCTCTCCGAACCCGTCCTCCAAACCATCAAGAGGCAGATCGAAGGCCGGCCGTACCACGAGATGTCCATTGCCGAAAAGCAGGCCCTGCTCCGCTCGCTGGTCTTCTGGTTTTTGATCTTCGAGGGTGTCTGGTTCTGGGTATCCTTGCTGGGCCCCATTCAGCAGTTATCTCGACTCGGCTTCTTCAAGGGCGGCGCCGAGCAGTTCAGCTACATTGCCCGCGACGAGTCCAACCATATCGGCTTTGGCGTCGCCCTAATCCGGGAATTCCTGGCGCAGTACCCGGAGGCCCTCACCGATCAGTTGCTGGCCGACATCGACCGTGACACGCGGCGCGCCATCGAACTGGAGCAGGGCTATATCAGCTACTGCTTCAAGGATGGCCCCATCCTGGGCTATTCCATCCCGGATCACATCGCTACCGCCAAGTTCTTCGCCAACATGCGCCTGGGATCAGTCGGACTGCCTCAGCCCTTTGAAGACGCCTATCACGCCTTCCCTTGGATGAGCGAACAGATGGAACTCAAAAAGGAGAAGAACTTTTTCGAGACCCGCGTCACGGAATACCAGGCGGGTGGCGCCTTGTCCTTCGATGACCAGGAAGAGGGGGGCTCCACCGAGCAGGGGAACCCCTACGCTACCTGCTTCACAGTCAAGCCGGCGGCCGAGGCCCCGCCCCCCACTACCCCCGTCGAGGACAAGCAGCTGGTGGTAGAGCTATTTCCCGAAGAGGATCCTTACTTCGGCAGGCATCAACAACCCGAGTGGGACGACCCCCTCGCGGGATTGAAAAAGTAGGCGGGCGGGTATCATCCTAAAGTCTATTGGGCCGACTTGATCTGGGCTTGGGTAGTTGGGTAGGGGACAGGCCCCGGCGCACCATCTCTAAGGCCATGTTGAGCGCGGCCTTCAGGCTGCCCGCATCGGCCTGACCCGTGCCAGCCAGGTCCAGGGCCGTGCCGTGATCGACGGAGACGCGCACGATCGGTAGGCCCAGGGTGACGTTCACGGCGTTTCCAAATCCCAGATGCTTGAGGACGGGCAGGCCTTGGTCGTGGTACATGGCCAGGACGGCATCGGCCTGAGCCAGGTGGTCCGGCACAAAGGCGGTATCGGCGGCCAGGGGACCGACCAAATCCAGGCCCTCGGCCCTGAGTCGCGCGAGCAGGGGGGCTATGACCTCGATCTCCTCCCGGCCCAGGTGGCCGCCCTCGCCGGCGTGGGGGTTGAGGCCACAGACCAGCAGGCGCGGTCTGGTGATGCCGAAGCGTTGGCGTAGATCCCGGTTCAGGATACGGATGACCTGCTCCAATGACTCCTGGGTAATGTGATCCGCGACCTGGCGCAGGGGCAGATGGGTGGTGGCCAGGGCGACTCTCAGCCCCGGCGCCGCCAGCATCATCACCGGAGCGGCCCCACAGCGTGCCGCCAGGAACTCCGTGTGCCCGCTGAAGGGAAAGCCGGCGTCATTGATGACACCCTTGTGCACCGGGCCCGTGATCAGGGCGTCGAACTCGCCGGCCAGGCAGCCGTCGCAGGCGCGCCCCAGGCAGTCCAGGACATAGGCCGCGTTGGCGGGGTCGAGGTGGCCCGGCTGGCTGGGGTGGCGCAGGGCCATCGGTAGCACCTGGAGTATCCCGGCGCGCTGGGATTGGCGGGGGGCGCCAGGATCGTAAATGACCCGTTCGATATCCAGGCCCAGTCGCTGGGCGCGGTCCCGCAGCAGGTCGAGATCGGCGATGACGACCCATTGGGCGGGAAAGTCCGCCAGCGCCACCTGGGCGCAGAGTTCAGGTCCTATGCCGGCGGGCTCGCCCGGCGCGAGGACAAACCTGGGCAGGGTGGCGTTGGCCAAACCCTAGCCCTGTTCCGCCGCCTTGGCGAGACGATCCTCGATGTAGGCCTCGTCGCGCAGCTTGCGCAGCCACTGCTTGACGGCCTCGTCGGCCTTGCGTTCCCGAAGTTTCTGCTTGGCCTTGAGTTGCATCAACTCTTCGGTGGTATCCTGGCTACGGCGCTCGTTGACCTGGACGATGTGCCAGCCAAAGCTGGACTTGAAGGGCTGGCTGATCTGGTTGGGCGCGAGCTCGTTCATGGCGGCCTCGAATTGGGGTACGGTGTCGCCCGGGCTCAACCAGCCGAGGTCGCCGCCCTTGAGGGCCGATCCGGTGTCGTCCGAGTTGGCGCGGGCCAGGTTAGCGAAGTCATCGCCGCCCACCAGGCGCATGCGCAGTTGCTCAAGGCGGATGCGGGCATCGTCGTCGGACACCACCTCGTTGGTGCGGATGAGGATGTGGCGCGCCTTGGTCTGGCTGATGACCGCCGGGCCGCTGCCCTTGATATCGGTGACCTGAATGATATGGAAGCCGCTGGGGCTGCGCAGGGGGTTACTGACCTCGCCCTTGGCCAGGCTCCGGGACACTTCCTGGGCCAGCGAGGGGACATCGGCCATGGTGAACCAGCCGAGGTCGCCACCCTCCTGGGTTTGCTGGCCTTGGGATTCAGCGCGGGCCACCTGGCCAAAATCCGCCCCGGCCCGGAGCTTGGCGACAATAGCCTGGGCCTTCTTCCGCGCCTGCTCCTGTTCCTCGCCGCTCGCCGTCTCCGGCACGGCCACCAGGATGTGGGAGAGGCGGACATCGGTCCGTTCGATCAGGCTGTCCGACTCGCGGGCGAGGAAGCGCTTGATCTCGGGATCGGTGACGGTGATGTTCTTGATGACCTCCCGCGCCTGAAGCTGGCTCATGATCATCTGGGAGCGGGTGTCCTCGCGGAAGTCCTCGAAGCGGATGCCACTGGCCCCCAAGGCGGTCTGCAATTCCTCAAGCGTCAGATTGTTACGCTGGGCGATACCCTCCATGGCCTGGGTGAGGGCCCCATCCTCGACCTTGATGCCGACCCGCTGGGCCTCCTGCATTTGCAGGCGCTTCTCGATCATGCGCTCCAGGACCTTGCGTTCCAGTTCAGCGCGGGCGGGCATCTCCGCCCCTTTTTCGCGCATTTCCGGCAGGGCCAGGACGATCTCACGTTCCAGTTCGCTACGCACGATGACGTCCTTGTTGACCACGGCGACGATGGAATCCAGCTCCTCCAGGGTGGCCGCCCGGGCCACCGGGGGGCCGACCACGAGGGACAATAGGAGCAGGGGCGCGCTCGTTAGAGCCGGCCAACGCCAAGCCCTCCAGAGGCTTACGCCCCCCTTATTCCTCGGTGTAGCCATAGATACCACGCTCCAGAAATTGGTCGATTTTGTCGCCGAATTTGGCCAGCCCGGCTAGCTCCAACTGGAGCATAACGCTGGTCTCGCCATCGGTACCCGGCTGATTGTTGATGTGGCGGCCCAGCAGGTTGACTTTCCAGCAACACTTGCCATAGGAAACGCCGGCGAAGGTCTCGTTCACCTTTTCGTTATACAGGGAATAATACCAGCGTCCGACGAGTTTCAACTGGGGATTGATGGGCCAACTCGCCGAGAAATCCAGATCCCGGTAGCGGGTAGCCTCGGTCTCGCCGACATCGTAGCGATAGGCGAGATTGAGCAAGTGCTTTTCCGGGGATTGGTAGCGGAGTTCGACGATGAGCTTTTCCAGGGCATCCTCCTCGTCATCCGGTTGAGGGTCCCAGCGCAGGGTGGTGCGGCCGGTGAGATCCGGCATCAAGCGCGCCGCGACCTCGCCGACCAGGGCGGTGGCCTGCTGACGTTCCTCGGGGATGTCCGTGAGCCAGACCCGGGGGTTCTCGAAGTAGAGGGGCTTGCCGAGGCTGGCGCGCAGCAGTTCTCGCCCCGTGTTGGTCTGGAGGAGACGGGTACTCAGGCCCAGGGTAAGCTGGTTGGCGTCGCCCACGCGGTCGTAGCCGGCGAAGCGGTTGGGCAGAAAGAGGGTGCCATAGCTGAAGCTCATGTCCGTGGTATCGAAGACCGGGATGTCGGTCTGATCCTTGTAGGGTGTGTAGAGGTAAAAGGCGCGTGGCTCCAGGGTCTGCAGGACAGACTGGCCCAGCCAACTTGTCTGGCGCTCGAAGACGAGTTGGCCGTCGAGGTTGAAACTGGGAATGGCGTAGGAGGGATCGCTGGGGTCGCCGATCTCGGTATCCTGGAGGCCATAGGCCCCGCCCCAGAAGTTCAGGCGCGGGATCAGGTGGCCGTAGGTGCGACGGATGGGCCAGGCCAGGCTGGGCTGGAGGGTGGCGCGGCCGCCATGAACCTTGGTGTCATGGTCGAAGTAGTTGTATTGGCTGGGGAGCTTGAGTTCTAGACCCGAATCGTGGCGCCAGGGAGCCAGATTCAATTCGAGCTGGGGCAGCCGGGCGTAGGGATACTCCCTGGGCGGGATGCTGATATCGATGTTCTGAAACTGCTGGACCATAAGCCGGGCGTTCCAGGCCTGACCCTGGTAGTTGAGATCAGCCCGGCGTTCAATGTTGCGCAGGCTGGTCAGTTCCAGGCTGTTGCCGAAATCCTCCAGGTACTGCTTATCAGTGACATCCTGAAAGCGCAGGGAGGAGGTCCAGCCCGAGCCATAGTTGCCTTGATGCAGAATGCGCAGGGCGCCGCGGGCCTCGTTATTGTATTCCTGGTCGCTCGCGATGCCTTCGGCATAGACATTCAGGGACTGGATGGGCGAGAGATAGCGGAGTTCGCCGCCAAGCAGCAAGCCACGCTCGCTCATGTAGGTGGGCGTCAGGGTCGCGTCCATGTTGGGGGCGATATTGAAGTAATAAGGGGTGGCGACCTGGAAACCCGAGCTGCTGGAGTTGCCAATGATGGGGGTGAGAAAGCCGCTCTTGCGCCGGTCGTCGATCGGGAAGGAGAGATAAGGAGAATAAAGCACGGGTACACCCATGACCCGTAACCTGGCGTTCCGAGCGACGCCCCAGCCCTCGACCTGATCGATATCCAACCGCGATGCCGCCAGATCCCAGTCGCGCCGGCCCGGGGGGCAGGAGGTGAAGACGATGTCCTCGTAATGGGTTTTGCCTTGTTCCAGCAATTCGGCGCGCTGGGCGCCGCCCCGGGCGTTCAGGGGGCCGGCGAAGCGGTAACGGGGCTGGGCGATCTGGCCCTGGTTGGTCTTGAGATTGAGGGTTCCCTGCTGGCCCAGGATGCGGACCCCGGGCTGGGCCAGAAACAAGCCGCCCTCGGCCGTGACTTCCTCCGTCGCGACACCGTAGCTCATGGCCTGGGCCCGGATCTGGCGGCTTCCTTGTTGCAGGTCGATGTTCCCATTCAGCTTGAGGAGTTGGCTGTTGCGGTCGTAGCCAAGGTCATCGGCCTCGATGGAGACGGGTTCCTCGTTCCCCGGGGGCGGGGGCAGGGCGGCGGGTCCGAGCCGCGTGGGGCGCAGCCCGCAATAGTCCCAGTCGAGTCCCGCCTCCAGGGGGTCTCCGTCCTCGGCAAATACCGATATCGCCGCCAGCATCAGGCAGCAGACAGTGGCAAGACGAAGGCTGGGCAGGGGCTTGGTCGTGGCGTTAGGTGTCACTGGCCGTTGGCAGCGGGCATCCGCGAGGATGGAATTTAAGGGCTCATTCTAACGGCTTCATCACCGAGGCGGGAATTCTTGTTTGGCCGCGGCAGCGGGCTTGCCGCAAAATACCTACCTAACACCTTGCCTGGAGATGGCCATGCCGGAACGACGTGCCCTGTTGGAGAATTGGTTGAGGTCTGTCCTGGACCTCGATGAAGTCGTCCTGGCGCCGGCCTCGGGCGACGCCAGCTTCCGGCGTTACTGGCGCCTGTGCCATGAGGGGACCTGCTATATCGCCATGGATGCCCCGCCGGGCCAGGAGGACACGGGCCGCTTTGTGCGCCTGGCCCGTGCCTGGCACGACCTGGGCCTCCGGACGCCGGAGATCCATCGGGAGAACCCCCAACAGGGCTTCCTGCTGCTGGAGGACTTTGGTAGTCGCCTCTATCTGGATCACCTGGATGGCGCTAGCGCCGATCGGCTTTATGGCGATGCCTTGGGCGCCCTGGCTATCATCCAGGCCTGTGCTACCACGGTGGGGCTGCCCCGGTATGATGACACCTTCCTGCGCCGCGAGATGGCCCTCTTCCGGGACTGGCTGGTGGAGCGGTATCTGGGACTAGCCCTCACCGCCCAGGAAGAGGCTGATCTCGAGGCGGCTCTGGCCTTCCTCGCCGCCAGCGCCCTCGAGCAACCCCGGGTCTGCGTCCATCGCGATTTCCACTCCCGCAACCTCATGATCACGGCCTCGCCCTCGCCGGGCATCCTGGACTTTCAGGATGCGGTCGAAGGCCCTGTCACCTATGACCTGGTCTCCCTGCTGAGGGATTGTTATATCGCTTGGCCCCGGGCGCGGGTCGAGGAATGGGCCTGGGGTTATTTCGCCCTGGCGGTCCAGTCCGGCATCCTGCGCCAGGAACGGGAGGCCGACTTTTTGCGCTGGTTCGACCTGATGGGCGTCCAGCGCCACCTCAAGGCCAGCGGCATCTTCGCCCGGCTGCATCGCCGCGATGGCAAGTCCGGCTATCTGGCGGACATACCCCGCACCCTGGGCTATATCCTGGAGGTGGCCCCGGCCTATTCACCCCTTCGGGGCCTGGCGGACCTGATTCAGGGGCGGGTCCTGCCGGTCCTCGCGGACATGGCCAGCCGGGTGCCCGCCACATAAAGCCAGACGCCGATGCCATCCGCCACCAGGTCTCACCCGGAAAATTCGCGATAGGGCAGAAAGCGTTGGACGGTCTCGATGAAGAGGCCATACGCCAAGAGGCTAACCCACTTGCCCCAATCGCGACCGGGGGCCGGATCCGGATAGCCGCTACTGACCGGTATGACACCCTTATCCCCGTTCGCGGGCGATGGCCCTATGGCCGATATCGCGTCGGCAAAAGCCGTTTGGCCAATGGATCTGGTCAACCGCCTGGTAGGCACGGGTCTGGGCCGCGCCGACGGTCTTGCCCAGGGCGGTGACGCACAGGACGCGGCCACCCCGGGTAACGGTCTCGCCAGCCACCCGGGCGGTACCAGCGTGGAAGACCTTGGTATCCACCACCCGAGCCGCCGCTTCCAGTCCGCTGATGACATGACCTTTTTCGTAAGTATCCGGATAGCCGCCCGCCGCCATGACCACCCCCAAGGCGGCGCGGGGATCCCAGTCCACCTGCATCTCGACCAGACGTCCATCCAGGGCGGCGAGACAAAGTTCGACCAGGTCGGATCTCAGCCGCATCAGGATCGGTTGGGTCTCCGGGTCCCCCAGGCGGCAGTTGTACTCCAGCACCTTGGGGGTGCCGTCGGCGGCGATCATGAGACCGGCGTAGAGGAAGCCGCTATAGGGCAGCCCCTCCGCCGCCATGCCGGCCACCGTCGGGCGCATCACCTCGGCCATGATGCGCTCGTGCAACGCGGGGGTGACCACCGGGGCTGGGGAATAGGCCCCCATGCCGCCGGTGTTGGGGCCCTGATCGCCGTCGTCCCGGGCCTTGTGGTCCTGGGAGCTGGCCATGGGCAGGATCTGGCCCTGGCTGACCATGGCGATGAAGCTGACCTCCTCACCCAGGAGGAATTCCTCGATGACCACCCGGTTGCCCGCGCCGCCAAAGCGGCCGCCGGCCAGGATGTCGTGGACGGCCGCCTCGGCGGTGGCGAGATCCCGGGCCAGGATGACGCCCTTGCCCGCGGCGAGCCCATCGGCCTTGACGACGATGGGGGCGCCGACCTGGCGCAGATAAGCCAGGGCGGGTTCGAGCTCGCTGAAACTGGCGTAGGCCGCCGTTGGTATGCCGTGACGCTGGAGAAAATCCTTGGTGAAGGACTTGGACCCTTCCAGTTGGGCCGCCCCTTGGGTGGGTCCGAAGCAGGACAACCCCGCCGCTTGGAAGCGGTCCACCAGACCCGCCACCAGGGGGGCCTCGGGACCGACGATGGTGAGGCCGATGGCCTGGGCGCTGGCAAAGGCGACCAAGGCATCCAGATCCTCGGCGGCGATGTCGAGATTCTGGACCCCCGGTTCCTGGTCGGTACCGCCATTGCCGGGGGCGACGAAGACCGTCCCGACCCGGGGCGACTGGGCGGCCTTCCAGGCCAGGGCATGTTCGCGGCCACCGCCGCCGATGATCAGGATATTCATGACAGGGACTCCCGTGCGGATGACCGCCAGCGGCCTGGCGGCGAGGGCAATGGCTCTCAGGCGAAGGTGACGACGCCTCTCTGGCTGGCGCGGATGAAGGCCAGGATCTGATCGGTCTCGGGGGCCGGATGATCGCCCTCCGCCCGCGCCAAGGCCTCCTTCAAGGGCAGGCCCGAGCGGAAGAGGAGGCGATAAACCGCCTTGATGAGGTTGCGCTGGGCCTGGGTGAAGCCGTTGCGCCTCAGCCCCACCGCGTTGAGCCCGACGATGCGGGCGCGGTGGCCGTCGGCGGTGACGAAGGGCGGCACGTCCTGGGCCACGCCACTGACCCCGGCGACCATGGCGTAGGCGCCGATGCGGCAGAACTGGTGGACCGCCACATTCCCCGAGAGGAAGACATGATGATCCAGCTCCACATGTCCGGCGATGCTTGCTGCGTTGACCAGGATGTTGTGGTCGCCGACCAGGCAGTCATGACCCAGATGGCAGAAGGCCATGAAATAGTTGTGGCTGCCGATGCGGGTGCCATGATCAGTCTTGATGCCCTGGCTGACGTTCACGCACTCGCGAAAATGGTTGAAGTCGCCGATGGTCAAAGGCTTGGCTTTTTCGGGTTGGTAGCCCAGATCCTGGGCGGCCGAGCCCAGGGAGGCGCCATGGCAGACGCGGTTGCCCTGGCCCAGGCGGGTGCCGCCATAAATCCGCGCGTTACTCTCGATGACGCAGTCCGGGCCGACGACGGCTCCAGACTCGATGATGGAGTAGGGGCCAATGTGGGCGGTTTCATGAACCTCGGCCCCGTCCTCGAGGATGGCGGTGGGGTGAATGCTCAATGCCGGAAGTGCCGCATGCCCGTGAAGATCATGGCCATGCCGTGCTCGTTGGCGGCGGCGATGGTCTCCTCGTCCCGTAGGGAGCCGCCGGGCTGGATAACGGCGGTGATACCCGCCGCCGCCGCCTGGTCGATGCCGTCACGGAAGGGAAAGAAGGCATCGGAGGCCATGACCGCGCCCCTGACCGCCAGCCCCGCCTGTTCCGCCTTGATGACGGCGATGCGGGCCGAGTTGACGCGGCTCATCTGGCCGGCGCCGACGCCGATGGTCATGCCATCGCGGCCATAGACGATGGCATTGGACTTGACGAACTTGGCCACGCGCCAGGTAAAGAGGAGGTCCGTCATCTCCTGCTCGCTGGGGGCGCGCTGGGTGACGGTGCTCAGGCCCGCGTAGAGATCCAGGTCCGCCTCCTGGACCAGGAGGCCACCGTGGACGCGCTTGAAATCGAGGCGCTTCGCGCTTTCGCGGGTCCAGGGGCTACACGCTAGCAGGCGCACGTTTTTCTTGGCGGCCAGGGCCTCGCGGGCACCCGCCGAGATGCCGGGGGCTATGATGACCTCGACGAACTGGCGCTCGACGATGGCCAGGGCGGTAGCCTCGTCCAGTTCGCCGTTGACGGCGATGATGCCACCGAAGGCGGATTCCGGGTCCGTGGCAAAGGCGCGTTCGTAGGCCTCCAGCAGATTAGCGCCCAGGGCGACGCCGCAGGGGTTGGCGTGCTTGACGATGACGCAGGCCGGACCCTCGTCGAACTGCTTGACACACTCCAGGGCCGCGTCCGTGTCGGCGATGTTGTTGTAGGAGAGTTCCTTGCCCTGGATCTGGGTCGCGATGGCGACGCTGGTGGCCCCAAAGTCGGCCTCCGTGAAGAAGGCGGCGCCCTGATGGGGGTTTTCGCCGTAACGCATGGCCTGCTTGCGCTGGAATTGCAGGCTGAGAGTACGGGGGTAGGGCAGGGGTTCGCCACCCTCCAGCCGTCGGCCCAGATAGTTGGCGATGGCACCGTCGTAGTGGGCCGTGTGCTCGAAGACCTTGACTGCCAGGTCGAAGCGGGTGGCATCGGTAACGGCGCCGCCGTGATCGGCCATTTCCGTCAGGACGCGGCCGTAGTCTGCGGCATCGACCACCACGGTCACGGCGGCGTGGTTTTTGGCGGCGGCGCGCAGCAGCGTCGGGCCGCCGATGTCGATGTGCTCGATGGCGGTTTCCAGGTCGCAGCCCGGTTTGGCCACGGTCTGCTCGAAGGGGTAGAGGTTGACCACCACCAGGTCGATGGGCTGGATACCGTTATCCCTCATCACCTGGTCGTCAAGGCCGCGGCGACCCAGGATGCCGCCGTGGACGAGGGGGTGGAGGGTCTTGACCCGGCCCGCCATCATCTCCGGGAAGCCGGTGTAGTCGGAGACCTCGGTGACCGGGATATCCTGTTCCGTCAGCAGGCTGGCGGTGCCGCCGGTGGACAGGATCTCGATCCCGCGGGCCGCCAGTGCGCGGGCGAAATCGACTAGGCCGGTCTTGTCGGAAACGCTGATGAGGGCGCGGCGAATGGGTTGCATCTGGGTCCGCTCCAGTAGGAGTCAAAAGACGTTAGGCGCCGGCGTGTGGCGGCGCATGGGGTTAAATGAGCGATCGGTTAAGGGTCTAAGCGTTGTTAGGAAGACGCGAGAAGCTTCGGGATCACGAGCGATGGCCATCAAAAAATTGCCGGGTCGTCGCTCCCGATCGGTCCAGCCGGGTCTAGGCGCCAACTCCGTTCTGGAAATGGGCGAGCTTCTTGCGCAGGGTGGTGCGGCTCATGCCCAGCACGGCGCAGGCGCGGCTCTGGTTGCCTTGGGTGAAGTCCAGCACCTCCTCGATCATGGGGCGCTCGATCTCGCGGAGCACCAGGTTTTGCAGATCACCGGGCGGCTGGTCGCCGATGTGGTACAGGTAAAAGCGCACGGCGCTGCGCACACAGTCGCACAGGGGCTCGGAACGATCGATCCGCTGGACGGGAAAGGCGTCCAGGGTCACACAGGAGTGTTGTGCCAATAGGCTGTTCATGCCGCATGATACCCCCTTCGCTTGTCCTCATCGAAGTAGGCCTCGATCAGGATCTGTTGTTCTTGCAAGGTATTAACCCGATTAAATTCCGCCCGGAAGCCACTGGCATCGCGCCGGGCTCGGGTGTACCAACCCACGTGTTTGCGGGCAATACAACTGCCCGCCCTGTCGCCATAAAAGCTATGGAGGGCATGCAGATGCGCGATCAAGGTAGCCCGTACCCAGTCCAACGAGGGTCTGGGTAAGTGGGTGCCGGTTGCCAGGTGGTGGGCAATCTCCCGGAAAATCCAGGGACGGCCCTGGGCCGCCCGTCCGATCATGATAGCATCGGCGCCCGTGTAATTCAGCACGAAACGGGCCTGCTCGGGCGAGTCGATATCCCCATTCGCGATGAGGGGGATGGGTACCACTCGCCGGATGGCGCGGAGGGTCTCGAACTCCGCCTGGCCCGAGAAGCCGCAGGCGCGGGTGCGGCCATGCACGGCCAGGGCGGCGATGCCGCTCTCCCAGGCGATGCGGGCGATGGCCGGGGCATTACGCTCCTCCGGTGACCAGCCCGTGCGGATCTTGAGGGTGACGGGGGCGGGCACGGCGGCGACCACGGCCGCCAGGATGCGACCCACCAGGCGCTCGTCCCGGAGCAGGGCGGAACCGGCGGCCTTACGGCACACCTTCTTCGCCGGGCAGCCCATGTTGATATCGATGATATCGGCGCCGAGATCGAGATTGATGCGCGCCGCCTCGGCCATGAGCGCGGGGTTGTTGCCGAGGATCTGGGCCGCGATGGGGCCGGTCTCGCCCCGATGATCCAGACGCCGGAGGCTCTTACGATTGCCCCAGAGGCTGGTATCGGCGGAGACCATCTCGGAAACGGCCAGACCGGCCCCCAGGCCACGGCAGAGTTCACGGAAGGGGCGATCCGTCACCCCGGCCATGGGGGCGAGAATGAGATTATTGGCGAGGGTGATGGCGCCGATGCGCAGGGACCTAAGCTGGACCGGGAGGGCGGTTTGGCCCTGGGTCGGGAGACTGGCCGGACCCATCACGACGCCGGGGCCCACTCCCGGCGATGGCCGGCGAGCAGGACCCATTCCTCGCGAGTCTCGGGCGGCTCCAGGTCAAACCAGGGGGCATAGGCGGCGGCGACGGATGCGACCTGATCAACTAGCAGGCCCGACAGGGCCAGGGCCCCGCCGGGGTGCACCAGGGCCGCGAGTCGGGGCGCCAGTTCGATCAGGGGACCGGCGAGGATGTTGGCCACCAGGTAGTTGGCCCTCTCATCCGGCACGCCCTGCGGCATATCCCTGGGCGCCAGGCACCGTAGCCGGTCGGCGACGCCGTTCTCGCTGGCATTCGCGAGGGTCGCCTCCAGGGCCTGGGGGTCATGATCCACGGCCAGGGCCTGGGCCGCCCCCAACTTGAGGGCGGCGATGGCGAGAATCCCGGAACCACAGCCATAGTCGACCAGCCGGGTCCCGGTCAGGTCGGCGCCATCGAGCCACTTCAGGCAAAGGGCCGTGGTGGGATGATGGCCGGTGCCAAAGGCGAGACCCGGGTCCAGTTCCACGATGACCTGGTCGGGCTGCTCCGCCGCGGGCCGCTCGCCGCGCGGGCAGACCCACAGGCGCTCGCCAAAACGGGTGGGGGCGAAGTCGTCCCGCCAGGTGTGTTCCCAGGCCTGGTCCTCGATGCGCTCGAAGCGGGGCGGGGCGGCCAGGTGCCCAGCCAGGGAGGCGACCAGGGTCTCGGCGTCCTGGCGGCTAGCCTCGTCCGGTTCAAAGAGGGCGGTGACCAGGATCTGGCCCCAGAGTGGGGTGGCGCCGGGCGGTGGCTCCAGTTGGGGTTCGTCGCCGGCGTCGCCCAGGGTTACGGCCAGGGCACCGATGTTCTCCAGGGCCGCCTCGATGAGGGTAGCGCGCTCCCGATCGGTGGCGAGGGTGATTTGTAGCCAGGGCATGGGGATACCGCTAAAGCCCCAGCTTCTTTTCCAGATAGTGGATATTGACCCCGCCGGCGCGGAAGGCGGCGTCGGTGAGGATGCGGCGCTGGAGAGGCAGGTTGGTGTGGATGCCTTCGATGACGGTCTCCCGCAGGGCATTGCTCATGCGCGCCAGGGCGGAATTACGGTCCTCGCCATGGGCAATCAGCTTGCCGATCATGGAGTCATAGTAGGGCGGTACATAGTAGCCGCTGTAAATATGGGTCTCCATGCGGATACCGGGCCCGCCGGGGGCGTGGAATTCCTCGATGCGACCGGGGCAGGGGATGAAGGTATCCGGGTGCTCGGCATTGAGGCGGCACTCGACGGCGTGGCCCCGGATCTGGATGTCGTCCTGGGTGTAATGGAGCCTCTCCCCGGCGGCGATGAGGATCTGCTCCTTGACGATATCCACCCCCGTGATCATCTCGGTCACCGGATGCTCGACCTGAATCCGGGTGTTCATCTCGATGAAATAGAACTCGCCGTTCTCGAAGAGGAACTCGAAGGTACCAGCGCCGCGGTAGCCGAGGCGGCGACAGGCCTCGGCGCAGCGTTCGCCGATGGTGTGGCGCTGCTCCTTCGTGATCCCCGGGGCTGGGGCCTCCTCGACCACCTTCTGGTGGCGGCGCTGCATGGAGCAGTCGCGTTCACCCAGATGGATGGCGTGGCCCTGGCTATCGGCGAGGAGCTGAAACTCGACGTGGCGGGGATTCTCCAGATATTTCTCCATGTAAACCATGGGATTGCCGAAAGCGGCCATGGCCTCGGCGCGCGTCAGGGCGATGGCATTGAGCAGGGTGGCCTCGGCGTGGACGACCCGCATGCCGCGCCCACCACCCCCGCCCGAGGCCTTGATGATGACCGGATAGCCGATCTCGCGGGCCAGCTTGAGGGAGCGCTTCTTGTCCTCGTCCAGGGGGCCGTCGGAGCCCGGGACGCAAGGGACGCCAGCGGTCTGCATGGCGCGGATGGCGGAGACCTTGTCGCCCATGAGGCGGATGGTCTCGGGTCTGGGGCCGACAAAAATGAAGCCGCTCTTCTCTACCCGCTCGGCGAAGTCGGCGTTCTCCGATAAAAAGCCATAGCCAGGGTGTATGGCTACCGTGTCGGTGACCTCGGCGGCACTGATGATGGCGGGGATGTTCAGATAGCTCCCCGCCGATTGGGCGGGGCCGATGCAGACAGTCTCGTCCGCCAACAGCACGTGCTTGAGTTCGCGGTCGGCCTCCGAGTGGACGGCGACGGTCTTGATTCCGAGTTCACGGCAGGCGCGCAGAATGCGCAGCGCGATTTCCCCTCGGTTGGCGATGAGCAACTTCTCGATCATATCGATGTGATCCGCGTCTGGGCGCAGGTGGAGACGGCTAGGTTCCGGCTCGTCGGGGGGCATGACGGGGACCGGCGCTCGTTGGCGATAAGGCCGGATAGGCTCCCAACCGGCGCGAGTTATTCTAGTCGATCACAAACAGGGGTTCGTTGTACTCCACGGGCTGGCCATTCTCGACCAGGACGCGCTTGATCGTACCCGCCTTCTCGCACTCGATTTGGTTGAGGATCTTCATGGCCTCGATGATGCAGAGGG